>JBDSWG010000066.1:0-11003 GCA_039926825.1 Ferruginibacter sp. | reverse complement strand
AACTGGCAGCTAAAACGCGTGCAGCCTGGCAGGCGGCAGGTACTGACAGTACAATGGTGATTTCCGACAATTATGGCCAGGCCGGGGCCGTGAATTATTTTAACTCACGGGTAGGCCTACATGCACTTTCTTTTAATGCAGATTATAACAACTGGTTTCCAGCACCTTACCAACCGGCAAATATTATTGTAATAAAAGAGTCTATAGCTTCAGATGATGAAATGAATCCTTACCGCAGAAGTTATGCCTCTGTCCGGTTGATGGATTCGGTTACCAACCCCCTTGCCCGGGAAAATGGTACCCGTATTTATCTTGCTTCGGGCCTGGTGGATAGTATATGGCCTTTTTTCCGGCGGCGCATTATTGCATCTGGATTTTAATCTTTAGGTATGAAGCAAGAAATTAATAACCCCGTTGCCCTGCTTGTACATGCTTGTGACCGGTATGAATTATTGTATAAAGGCTTTGAATATTTCTTTAATAAATACTGGAAGGACCCCGGAGGAATCAATTATTATTTTGCAACGGAAGACATTTTTACAGAAGTAAAAGGATTTAAAAATATTCGTTCCGGGAAAGGGCAATGGTCTGACAGGTTGCGGTGCTTACTGGAAAGCCTACCCGAAGATTATGTGCTTTACTTCCAGGAAGATATGTGGCTCTCCGCACCGGTAAACCCAGCATTCGTTTCACGATTGGTTGCTCTCGCCCGAAGCAATAACTGGTCTCTAGTAAAACTCCATAGCGCTGATGTTTACACCACTATTCCGGGTCCCGATAATATTGAAGGCTTTAATATTTCCCAGCTCGATAATCATGCGTCCCGCTACCTTATGTCGCACCAGGTAAGCCTCTGGCGAAAAGATTTTCTTATTGCCCAGTTGAAAACAGATGAACATCCCTGGCGTAATGAAAGGCGTGGGACTCAGCGATTAAAGAAAATTAATCCACATATTTTTCACGCAGATTATTTTGCAGAGAATGGCCACATGCCGATAAACGAAAATGGCGAAATGACAGGCCGCAGTGCTTATTATTCCATCAGTCGTAATGCCAGTGTCTTACCTTCTGCGAAGCAATTTATTGATGATATGCTGTCCGAGGGAGGCAGTATGGAAGCTTATGCCCGCAAACTTCAACATAACATGGTAAATGGCCTTACCCACGACGGCTTACCGCGACCAAAAAAGCAGGATATCTTCAAAAAAATAAAAAATATTTTAAGGAAAATGTAATACCCAAGTTTCTTAGGTATATATTTGCTACATGGCAGATGCCCAATTATTTAAAGGTGCACTTATTCCGATTATTCTGAAGCTCTTGCAAAACCAGGATAAAATGTATGGCTATGAAATAACCCGGAAGGTGAAAGAGATAACTTCGGGCAAAATGAATATTACTGAAGGGGCGCTTTACCCTGCATTGCATAAACTTGAGGGAGAAGGACTGTTGCGGGTAACACTGGTGATGGAAAGCAACCGGCAAAGAAAATATTACAGCCTGACTCCAAACGGTAAAAAAAGCCTTCGATATAAACTGGAAGATATGCAGGCTTTCCTGGAGCAGATGAAACAAATTTTTAATCCTGCTATAAACCTTGCCGGATGAAAATTACGCTCACACCGGGACAGGTAGAATTTCTCTTTGATTTTGTAAGGAGAAAATATGTGCGGTATTATGATGTGCAATCAGAACTGGTAGATCACCTGGCTACTGCTATCGAAGAACGCCTGGAAAAAGATACAAATGCAGACTTTCATGTTGCCCTCGCTTTGGTGTATAGTGAATTTGGATTGTTTGGCTTTTCCCGTATTGTGCAGGAAAGAGAAACACAGACACAAAAATCTTCCCGTAAAATGTTGTGGCAGCAGGCATTAAAATTTTTCAGCTGGCCGGTCATCATTTCTACCCTCACGCTTACGGTTGGGGGCTGGTTGATACTTTCTACTTTAGAACCCGTCCTTTCAAAAAATATGATATACTTTACTTGGGTAATCTTAATGGGATGGATATATTACCGGGCACACATTTTATATAAGCAAAGGCCTTCAAAACCACTCCTGGCACTTGAAACTTCCCGGGCGAATATTTTTTTTCCATTTTTTTACCCGGAAGTAATGTTTGTTTTTTCTACTCATCTCCACTTGGGTTGGATATATTTTTTCCTCGTAATTATTATGATGATAAGATTAGCGGCATTTAATAGCTGGCGAAACATGATGAATACATCCCGCCTCCGCTATCCTGCAGCCTTTTCCTGAATTTTTAAAGCAGGCAACGATTTATTAAAAGTACATCAGGAAAATTCCACGAGGTAGTAATTCTTTTTGCCTTTTTGCACCAGCAGGAATTTGTAATGGAGTAAATGATCCCCGGTTATGGTTTCACCCACGGTAACTTTTTTACGGTTGATGCTTATGCCATTATTCATCAGCATTTTTCGGGCTTCAGATTTACTGGCTAGGATTCCCGTCTCCGCTAACAGGTTAATGATGTCCCAGCCTGCATTAAGTTGAATGAGATTGGCTTCCAGTTTTACAATCCCTTCAATGGAAAGCAGGTCAGCTTCATCCAGGTCTTCCGCATCTGTGGTGTTACCGCTGAATAATTTTTCTGTTGTCTGTATTGCTTTATCATAAGCTTCTTCCCCATGAACCATGATGGTTATTTCCCGTGCAAGCGCTTTCTGCAGTGTGCGGCTGGCAGGATTTTCTTTTTGCTGGTGGATAAGTGCATCGATATTTTCCCGGCTAAGGAAGCTGTAAATTTTGATCCAGTTTTCAGCATCTGTATCGGTTGCATTCAACCAGAATTGATAAAACTGGTAAGGCGTGGTGCGAATAGGATCCAGCCAGACATTTCCGGTTTCTGTTTTTCCAAATTTCCCGCCATCAGCTTTTTTTATCAGCGGGCAGGTAAAAGCAAAGGCTTCACCACCGGCTTTACGGCGAATAAGTTCTGACCCGGTTACGATATTTCCCCACTGATCACTACCACCCATTTGCAGGCGACAATCCATATTTTCAAATAGCCATAAAAAATCATATCCCTGTACCAACTGGTAGCTAAATTCTGTAAACGACATACCCGATTCACCTTCCAGGCGGTTTTTCACACTATCCTTTGCCATCATATAATTCACGGTAATATGCTTCCCAGTATCACGGATAAAATCCAGGAAACTCATCTGGCGGAACCAGTCGTAATTATTTACCAGCCTGGCGGCGTTTGTTTTTCCATTGTCAAAATCCAGGAAATGGCTGAGTTGTTTTTTTATACCTGTAATATTTTTTTCCAGGGTTGTTTCATCTAAGAGATTTCGCTCCGCACTTTTCCCGCTGGGGTCTCCTACCATTCCAGTGGCTCCGCCAATAAGGGCAATAGGTTTATGACCCGCTTTCTGGAGATGCATCAGTAGTATAATGGGCACCATACTGCCTATGTGAAGGCTGTCTGCCGTGGGGTCAAAGCCGATGTATCCTGTCGTAATTTCTTTATTTAACTGTTCTTCAGTGCCCGGCATAATATCCTGTATCATGCCCCGCCAGCGCAATTCTTCAATCAATGCATTCATAAATCTAATTTCTGAAGTTGCAAAAATGCGGGAATTTTATTAAACCTTGCTTTTTAAGTGTTAGTCTACTTAAGCGCAAACCCCTATGCCCATTGAATTTTTATGAAAATTATACCAATCCATGATGCCCTTTAAATAGGTACTATTACGCTTAAATTGTACATTTGAGGGGATTTTACCTGGTATGCCGGGTAAAAACACAATTTGTTTTTATAAAAGACGTTTTTTCTTCAATATCCTGGTTTTATATCCATTAATTATCCAATGATAAAATAAAACGGTTTTTAGAATACATGAAAACTGTTTTATTATAATAGACCAATCCTGTATCAGGATGGCCATTGAAAACATAAAAACACATGAAACAAAGCTATACCGCTTTACTTATCCTGATTAGTCTGCCGTTTACCGGCTTTTGTCAATTCCGAAAATACAGCAATGAATTCCTGAATATTGGTGCCGGCGCACGCGGGTTAGCTATGGGGAATGCCCAGGTAGCGAGTGCACAGGATGCCACAGCGGGCTATTGGAACCCGGCCGGGCTCACCGGTGTAAAGGATAATCCCAGTCTCAGCCTGATGCATGCCGAATATTTTTCCGGCATAGCCAAATATGATTTTGCTTCCCTGGCCTTACCTGTGCAGGATAATAAAAGAACGCTTGGATTTTCGCTTTTGCGCTTTGCTGTAGATGATATCCCCAATACACTCTTCCTCGTAGAACCGGATGGCAGTATTAATTATAATAACATTCAGACTTTTTCATCTGCAGATTATGCCTTCCTGTTTTCTTTTGCGCAAAACCTGAAAGAAGAAGAGGATAAAAATATCAGTGTGGGCGCCAATGCAAAAATCATTTACCGTAAGGTGGGAAGCTTTGCGACGGCCTGGGGTTTCGGCCTGGATGCCGGCCTGCGTATGCATGGTGAAAAATGGCAACTGGGACTGGTGGCCCGTGATGTGACAACTACTTTTAATGCCTGGTCTTTCAAGTTCACTGAAAGAGAGAAGGAAGCCTTGTACCTTACCCAAAATGATATACCTGTAAAATCAACTGAAATAACCGCTCCCCGCTTAGTGCTGGGAGGTGGTTATAATTTTCAACTGGGTTCATCTGTAAATTTACTGGCCGAAGCCAATATAGATTTCACTTTTGATGGAAAAAGAAACACCCTGCTGAGCAGCAATGTCGTAAGTGCAGATCCTCACCTGGGCATCGAAGCAGCCATTAAAGATGTCTTCTATGTAAGGGGTGGCATAACCAACTTTCAGCGGGCGCTCCAGGATGGTGATACTACGAATCAGAAAAAGGTCTGGATTTACCAGCCAAGTGCCGGTGCGGGGTTCAAAATAAATAATGTAAAACTGGACTATGCCTTTGTAAACCTGGCAAATCAATCTAACCCCCTATATACCCACGTATTTTCATTGAGTATCAACCTGGGTAAAAAAGAAAACAACTAATTAAAAACATCCATCGGAATGAAAAAATTATTACTCGCTATTTGTGTGCTTACAGCGTTTACAGCTTCGGCACAGTTAAACAACAGCTGGATTGATTATTCAAAAACTTATTACAAGTTTAAGCTTGTAAAAGATTCGCTTACCCGTATTAGTTATGCTACGCTGCAAGCCGCAGGCCTGGCTGCGGTGAATGCAGATAATTTTCAACTCTGGCGCAATGGTAAGCAGGTAAGGCTATATACCACTTCGCAGAATGCACCCCTTACTTCTACAGGGTATCTTGAATTTTGGGGAGAAATGAATGATGGTAAGCCAGATAAAGAACTTTATAATGTGGCAGATTACCAGCTTAACGAAAGGTACAGCCTTAATACTGATACGGCAGCATATTTTCTCACGGTAAATACAGCCGGTAATAATTTAAGGTTTGCTCCTGCGCCTAATGCCTCCCCAGGCACTGCAACACCTGAGCCTTATTTCATGCGCAAAGTAGATTTTTATTATAATCAGCGCCTGAACAGGGGGGAAGCGAATTTTGTCGGGCAGGCATTATATTCTTCTGCTTATGATAAGGGGGAGGGTTACACATCTAACGAAGTATTTCCTTCGTATGACCTGGCCCAGGAATTTCGTGACCTGAATGTTTATACTGCGGGGCCTGCAAACAGCGTGTCCATCCGGGTAAATGTTGCCGGTAATGCTCCTAATACGAGGAATGTAGTTGTAAAGTTATTCAGCAATGTGGTGTACGATAATCCAATGCCATATTTTACTTATTCCAAAATAAATCTTACGAACCAGCCTTTAAGCCTTTTACAAAATACAAATTACTTACCCATATACGTAAGCGATGTCTCTTCACTTGCAACCGATAGGATTGTTGTTGCTTCTATAGGGCTTACTTACCCAGCTCTTTTCAATTTTAATAATCAGAAGAATTTCAATTTTGAATTGCCGGCATCTGCTACAAGTAATTACCTTGTCATTGATAATTTTAATTCAAATGGTGTAGCCCCTGTATTGCTTGATTTTACAGAGGGTAAAAGATATGTTGGTGATATAATCTCAACGCCCGGTAAAGTGAAATTTGTTTTGCCTGCCAGCACCAGCACACTCCGTTCTTTTAAATTGGTGGCACAGGATGCCAATTATGGTTCTGTTTCATCTCTTACAACAAGAAATTTTGTGAATATGTCCCAGGTTGCAAACCAAAGTAATTATCTCATGGTGAGTGATCCGCTTTTATATAATGATGGCAATGGTGTAAATTATGTGGAACTATTCCGGCAATACCGTGCAAGTACTTCAGGTGGAGGATTCAACGCCAAAATTTATAATATAAGCGAGCTGACGGATCAGTTTGCCTTCGGTATTAAAGAACATCCTGCAGCCATCCGGGATTTTGTGCGCTATGCCAGTCAGAGTTTTTCAACCAAACCAGAATATATATTCCTTGTGGGCCGCGGAATGGCATATCCGGATTATAAATATTATGAGTCTAGCCCCATAACTGCTAAGCTGGGTATTATTCCCACATTTGGATGGCCTCCATCAGATATGCTATTGGTTTCAGAACCTGGCAATGTACTGCCGATATTGCCGGTAGGCAGGCTTGCTGCTATTAATGGTACGGAGGTAGGTAATTATTATGAGAAAGTGCGGGAGTATGAACTGGCTCAGCAAACGCCCAGCCCCAGGATTGCAGATAAAGCCTGGATGAAAAACCTTATTCATGTGGCAGGTGGAAAAGATAGCCTGGAAAGTGCCCAGTTTGTAGATTATATGAATGGATATAAAAATATTGCGCAAGACACCCTCATGGGCGCCCGGGTAGAAACTTTTGCGAAGACGTCTACGGGTTCTGTACAGCAGGCAAGCAGCCAGCGCATAGAAGATTTGTTCCAGGAAGGCTTAGGTTTTATTGGTTATTTCGGTCACTCTTCAGCAAATGTTTTTGAATTTAATTTAAGTAACCCGGAACTATATCATAACCAGGGGAAATATCCTTTCTTTAATGTAAGTGGTTGCAGTGCCGGTAACTTTTATATTTACGACCCACAACGATTAAGTGGTAATTTAACCTTATCAGAAAAATATGTCCTGGCTGCAAATCGCGGCAGCATTGGTTTCCTGGCCGATAGCCATTTCGGAATTCCTCCCTTTCTTAATTTTTATAATTTTAATTTTTATACGTTGTTTTCAAAAACAATGTATGGTAGTTCTGTTGGAAACCAGATAAAAAAAGTTTTACAAAACCTGGGCGGGGCCAATCCTAATATTGATTATTACACACGGATTCACCTGGAAGAGGTAAACCTGCATGGTGACCCGGCTATTAAAATAAATTATTCTGCGAAGCCTGATTATGTTATAGAAGATCAGTTGGTAAGAATTTCGCCAAGTATTATCTCTGTAGCAGATAATAACTTCACGGTCAAAATTAAAATGCTCAATATTGGCAAAGCAGTTAACGACAGTATTTTTATTTCAGTAAAAAGAAAATTGCCTAACGATACCATTCGTGTTCTGTATAACCAACTGATTAAAGGTATTAGGAATGCAGATTCTATTACACTCACAGTGCCCATAAACCAGGTTACAGATAAAGGCCTGAACCAGTTAATTATTAAATTAGATGCAACTGATAGAGTAGATGAGTTATACGAAACAAATAATACACTCATCAAAGATTTTTATATTTTTGAAGATGAGCTAAGGCCCGCTATCCCCTATGATTTTTCAATAGTGAATAATCAAAATATTACCTACTATGCTAATACCGCAAATCCGCTTAGTGGCAACAGGCAATATGTAATGGAAGTAGATACAACGGAACTTTTTAATTCTCCGTTTAAAAAAGTTTATAATAAATCAGGACCGGGTGGTATTGTTGAATTTACTCCCACCAACCTCACTTTCATAGATAGTACGGTGTATTATTGGAGAGTTTCCATAATACCCAGTGGAACAAATCCTGTAATATGGAATAGTCATTCATTTGTTTATCTTCCTGCTGGTGGAACAGGGTTTAATCAATCTCATTATTACCAGCACCTCAGGAGTAATTATACCAATATAAACCTGGATGCATCCCGGAAATATAATTTCAATCTGATACCAAAGTCCCTGACAATAAGGACGGGCTTATTTCCATTTTATGATTATGATAAGGTAAATGTGTACCAGGACCTAGATTTTATAGAAAACTATGGTTGCAAATATAGCAGCCTCCAATTCTATGTGTTTGATAGCTCTACACTTGCTCCGTGGAAGAATTTAAATGTAACTCCTACGAATGGACGTTACGGAAGTTTCAAAGTATGTGAGCGTTTACCTGTTCTGGGCCGTTACTTTTTTGAATTTCCTTATGGGGATCCACAATATAGAAAAGCGGCAATGGATTTCCTTGACAGCATACCTGCGGGTATGTTTGTATCTGTAACCAATTATGGCTGGACGTATAACACAAGTTTCATTAATGAATGGAAGAACGATACGCTTGCCTTAGGCAGCGGGAAATCACTCTATCATAAATTGAAAAATATTGGGTTCACCCAGATAGATAGCTTCACCAGGAATTTACCTTTCCTGTATTTTTTCAAAAAAGGCGATCCTCAATTTAATCGCCAGGTCATTGGCCCGGGAGATACATCTTATATAGATGAAACCATTGTACTACCTACCATTGTCAATAGTGGAAAAATAGAATCTGTCACTTACGGGCCGGCCCTTAAATGGAATGCCTTGCATTGGCGTGGATTCAGCAATGATAGTGGCCCGGGTGATGTAACAAATATGGAAGTATACGGTGTGAAGAATGATGGCAGTCAAACACTGCTTGCAAATGTTGTTGCAGCAAGGGATACAACGCTTTCATTTGTGAATGCAAGAACATATCCTTTTTTGAAACTGAGAATGATTAACCAGGATACGGCTTTCCATACACCTTACCAATTAAGATATTTAAGGGTGAATGCAGATTTTGCACCCGAAGGTGCTGTAGCACCTAACATCACTTTCTCCATGCAGGACAGCCTCATACAAGGCCAAACCCTGAATGTGAAAATTGCTTTTAAAAATATCAGTCAGGTAAAATTTGATAGTTTACTCAAAGTAAAACTCATCATCACAGACCGAAACAACATTCCGCATGTCGTGATTGTTCCTAAACGTAAAAACCTACCGGTAGGGGATACACTATTATTAAGTTATGATATTGATACCCGCAATTATCCAGGTAACAATACATTATTGATCGATTTCAATCCTGATAATGACCAGCCGGAACAATACCACTATAATAACGTGTTATTCAAAGATTTCTATGTTAGAGAGGATAGTTACAATCCGCTGCTGGATGTGACATTTGATGGCATTCATATTCTCAACAGGGATATTGTGGCTTCCAAACCACACATTGTAATTAAACTAACCGATGAAAATAAATTCCTGGCGCTGGCAGATACTTCTTTATTAAAAGTGCAGGTACGGTACCCGGATAATACGTTACATAATTATAATTTTGGTGATACACTGCGCTTTACACCGGCTAATATATCTTCCGGGCAAAACGTAGCTACAATAGATTTTTATCCATACTTCCCGGAAGATGGAGACTACGAGTTAATCGTATCCGGGAAAGATATGAACGGCAATAAAGCCGGGGATTTGGAATATCATGTAACCTTTACGGTTATCAACAAACCTATGATATCTAACTTGCTGAACTACCCGAATCCATTCACCACTTCCACCGCCTTTGTCTTTACAATAACTGGTAGCGAAGTGCCGCAGAACATGCGCATACAGGTGCTTACGATAACGGGTAAAATTGTGCGTGAGATTACTATGAATGAACTGGGGCCTATTCATATTGGCAGGAATATTACTTCATTTAAATGGGATGGAACGGATATGTATGGGCAGAAACTTGCCAATGGTGTTTACCTCTACCGTGTGCTCACTAACCTCAATGGTAAATCCCTGGATAAGTATCGTGCCGAAGGGGATCGTACAGATAAATTCTTTAATAAAGGCTATGGTAAAATGTACCTGATGCGGTAAACAATAAACTACTTTTCTTATACAAGGCAGTCCTTATGGGACTGCCTTTTTCATTACTTGATTTTGTTAAGGAATACAAAATAAGTTCTCTGTACTGTTCGATCATACTTCCTTGCATAGTATTTGGGCAATTTATAAAACTCACTTTACGTTTAAAAATAAAAATTATTACTTATGCAACCTGCACCACAAAATTCACGTTTTACTCCTTTTGTTCAGCAAAATGATAATAACACTACTGCCTGGGTAGGAAATGCGCCTGGCAATAATAGGGAGGTTTGCCAGGGCCAAAGCTTTACGGCCCCTTCCAATGGAGAACTGGCAACGATAGAAATATTTTCAAACCTCGTAAGTTCACCGGGTGAAGTAGTAATGAGCCTTCACCAGTTAGACGATGATAATGAACATTGGGGCCCCGGTATAGGGAGTAGTGCAGTTTCTGTTTCTCAGGAAGACGCCGGGCATTGGATTACTTTTCAAATACCTTCTGTTCATTTAACGGCAGGACAAACGTATGGTTTCAAAATTAAAAGTTCAAAATTAATAGGCTTAGGTGAAGCGGTCGGGAGTTATGCCAATCCTCCCTTCAAAGGGGGGCATGAGTGGAAATTTAGTGGTAGTGAAAATGATGGTAAGTCCTATGATTATTTCAGCCTGGCGTTTAAAGTAGGTTTGCGGGCATAATTACAAGTTATCCAGTTGTTGTTGCATGCGGCGTACCCTGTCTTCAAGTTTTTCAGAACTCAGGTTTTCCCGCATACTGTCCACCTTGAGCGGGAAGCAGAAAGGTGTAAGCCGGGTAGGAAATTTTACAATGATATTACTTTTTTGTATCCGGCGGAGCATATCCCGCAGTCTTTCCTCATCCATTTGCTGGTACATTACTTCATGGTAGGCCTGGC
>JBDSWG010000065.1:0-6801 GCA_039926825.1 Ferruginibacter sp. | reverse complement strand
TGCTGACGGTGCCACCACTAAAAGCAATTCCGCTACCTCCTAATGACGGGTTGTTTTGCGTATTGTTGCTATCTACCTGGTTATAAGATACCACGGCATTTATATTATTGCCGCCATTGAATGTGAGCCCATAACGATTGTTAATAATGATGTTATTAGAAATAATCGCATACACATTACCGATAGGAAGAAAACCAATCCCGCCGGAGTTGGTGGAAGACCTGAGTAGCCTGTTGTTAAGAATCATTACTGTATCCTCCCCTACAGCACTGGTAGCACCCAGGTTTATCTGAGGTACATTACTGTTAGAAGTGTTGTTGCCTTCAAAGAGGCAGTTGATAATTTTAGGTGCATTACTAATATTCGATCCACCCTGTATGGCTGCTCTTTTATTATTTAAAAAACTGCTATTGGTAATGAGCGGGCTGGAGCGGAAGAGTGCAATTGCACCGTTCCCAAAACTTGTTGAGGACAGGAAATTATTATACTGGAAAATGCAACTGTCAATCACGGGCTTTACATCACTCAGTCTTAAGGAGACGGCATATTCCAGGGTAAGTTTTCTCAGGATGCTCGTGGTGGGCGAAGGGCCGTCTATGCGTATGCCCAGGAAGCCGCCAGTTGTTGTATTTTCTGCAGTGAACATGACGGCGTTCGGCGGGTTCACCAGCAAGGTGCCCTTGACGAGAACAGCGCTGCTGCCGGAAAATTTTACTACCGCATCGGTATATATTTTTAAGGTATCATTAAGGCTAATCGTTATGCTATCCGTCACGGTGTAAAAACTGCCGTTATAAATTATACTGCTTCCGGCATTTGCCAGCAGGTCACCCAGCGACCAACTCACGCCGGTACCGGGAGTAGAATAATTTCCAGCTTTAGTGCCCTGTATTGAACAGGTAATCATCACGATGAGTAAAAACAATTTCATATAGATAAATTTATAATGCAAATATGAGCTTTTCTCCGCCAGGGTCGTTACCCGTTTTAAACTTACGACTACATCGCTTCAATTATAATTATATAACATAACCTGTCTCTACGAAGAGATACCCTTCAGTGGCTACATCCTTCAGATACGATTATAAAAAATGAAAAAATCTACCAAATTGATTTTTTACCTCCAGCGGTTTTTGTTCTTACAGGCACGCTTAAAATTTTTGGCATATCTCCCTACTTGTTGTATAAGAATTTCTATTTGTTTCCAGGCTGCGCAGAGCCTATCAGCCAATATTGTTTTTTAAGAATGATATTGCTGTGAAGTAACATTATATTTGGCATATGCAATCCGCGTAACCATCTTCAAAAAAATAATTAACTGATTAATAAATAAAATATGGATAGGCGAAAATTTTTGAAAAACAGCACTGTAGCAGGGTTAGCAGCAGGAAGCATGGCAATGGCATCTTGCCAGACATCCAATAATAAAATTGCAAAAGCAGTTTCTCCTTTAAATTTTAAGGATGATTTTGATTTGAATGAAGTAACGATAGACATGTTGCAGCAGGGCATGAAGGAGGGAAAATATACTTCCCGTTCCCTAACAGAATTATATTTAAAACGCATTGACGCAGTAGATAGAAACGGGCCCGCACTTAATGCGGTAATAGAATTAAACCCGGATGCTTTAAAGATTGCTGATGCTATGGATGAAGAACGCAAAGCCGGGAAAATACGAAGCATGATGCACGGAATTCCGATTTTAATAAAAGATAATATAGATACCGCAGATCGCATGATGACAACAGCAGGTGCCATGGCACTGGAAGGCAACAAAGCAACCTATGATGCATTTATAGTAAAACAATTAAGAAACGCCGGCTCAGTTTTATTGGGAAAAACAAACCTGAGTGAATGGGCAAATTTCCGTTCTACCAGGTCTACAAGTGGCTGGAGCAGCCGCGGCAGGCAAACAAAAAATCCTGTTGTACTTAGCCGCAATCCTTCCGGTTCCAGTGCTGGTTCGGGTGCTGCTGTTGCCGCAAATTTATGTGCCGTTGCCATCGGCACGGAAACGGATGGCTCCATCGTTTCGCCTGCATCTATAAATGGAATTGTAGGAATAAAACCTACCGTTGGCCTGGTAAGCCGTAGCGGGATAATCCCGATCTCTGCAACGCAAGATACTGCCGGCCCCATGGCAAGAACGGTAAAAGATGCCGCAATATTATTGGCAGCAATAGCAGGCACGGATGCAAATGATCCGGCAACAAATGAAAGCAATAAAAAAACGCAGGATTATATTTCCATGCTGGATAAAAATGCCTTAGCTGGTAAAAGAATTGGGATAGATAAATCTACGCTGGATGGTAACCCGGATGTCACTGTGTTATTTAACCAGGCAATAGAGTTGTTGAAAAGACAAGGAGCAGTAATTGTAGAAACGGAATTCTTTAAAAAAACGAAAGATGCCCGCTCCGGAGAATTTATTGTGCTTCAATATGAATTTAAAGATGGGGTAAATAAATATTTAGCATCTTCTAATTCAAAAGTAAAAACTCTTGCGGGAGTAATAGCGTACAACAAACAAACTGAGGCCACATCTATGCCATATTTCAAACAGGAAATCCTCGAACTCTGCGAAGCTAAAAAAGGGCTTGACGCAAAAGAATATACCGATGCCCTGAAAAAAACTTTAAGTAGCCGCGGCATTATTGATGAAGAATTAAAATCAAAAAAGCTGGATGCCATCTGCGCCATAACAGAAGGTCCAGCCTGCTTAACGGACCTGGTAAACGGTGGGTACGATAACGGATTTTCCTGCTCCTCTCCTGCTGCAATGGCCGGCTATCCGCATATTACCGTGCCTATGGGTAGCGTACATGAGCTGCCGATAGGTATATCTTTTTTTGCAGGCGCTTACCAGGAAGCCCAAATCATAAACCTGGCATATGCGTATGAGCAAGCTTCTAAAAAAAGAAGAAGCCCTGCGTTCATCAGTGATTGTAAAAGTTAGACCGCTGGCGATAAAAAGTCGTAAAAAAATACGAGGAATGGCACATGGAAAAATAATATGGGAACATTTTATTTTAGCAGCAGAAACTGTTTTCTACATAAGTTACAGAGATGAAATCCCTCTTATAGATGCTGCGTATCCAGAAAGGTTTTTATATTTAATTTCACAAAGTAAGGTGAGTAACTAATGTAGCGAAATGCCGTTGGTTGTCCTCATAGCTATACTACATCATGCGGCGGCGTGGTGTTACCTACGTAGGCGGCAAGGGTTTATTGATTTAAGCAGTATAATTAAAACTATCCATTTATTTTAGTTTCTTTTTATTCCCGCTTTCAAAAGTTGTACTTCGTAAATCAGCAAATTAATTTGCTCTTGTTGTTTATCAATTAACTGTTGTTGTTCCTGTACCGCCTTTACCAGCGGCACCACAAACTCTGCATACCTTAAACCATAGCTGTCGTTTTCATTCCTGGCATTATCAACGCCTGAAAAATCAAAGCCGAGTTCTTTAGCGGTTTTTTCCACTTCCTGTGCAATGAAACCGGTATATGTAATTTGTTCTTTTTCGTGCAGTGCCTGCAGATGCTGAATATTCTTTCCGGCCATAGCTTGTTTTTCTGGGGTATCATTTTTATGCAGGAAGGCATCCAAGCGCATCGCATCCAGGTTATATGTAACAGGCCTGAGTTTATTGATGAAGGCAAGGCCAGGTACATTTTCCTGAACATTACTTTTAAACCTGCCATCGCTTATATTCGTCCAGTTTGCATAGCCGCCGTAAGAGGTTGTGGCGCCATTACCAAACCGGGCCATGCTCACGCCAGTGGCAACTGTACCCTGTCCAACTGCCACTACGTTGAAATAACCGACGCCATTTACGTCAGCGTTGGCACCTACGAACACATTATTATAGCTATTGTTGTAACTATCTCCGGCTTGTGAACCCACGGCTGTGTTATAGTCCGATGCCGTAGTGCCGAAGAGGGCATTATATCCTATACCTGTGTTGTAACTATTATTAACATTGGTATATAATGCATTAATGCCCAGCGCAGAATTGTACAAACCAGAAAAATTATTATACAGTGCCTGCACGCCTATCGCCGAATTGTAGTGCCCGTTTGTATTCTTATAAAGAGTATTTACACCCAGTGCAGTATTATTTATGCCGCTCGTAACAGCGTACATGCTGTAATCACCGATAGCTGTATTGTTTGAGCCGGTATTATTGGCAGGCGAAAATGAACCATGCAGCGCATTCATACCAATAGCTATGTTTCCTGTATAGGTATTCGACACTGTATTGTTTGAATAAGACATGGCATTATTTCCAATAGCAATGGAACCTGATTTCCCCCTATTGGATGCAAGAGCATTATATCCCATCGCAATATTATCACGTCCCGTAGTATTACTACTTAAAGCCCCACTGCCAATAGCCGTAAGATAATAGCCTGTCGTATTATTTAAAAGTGATGCATAGCCTACAGCGGTATTTGAATGGCCAGTAGTATTTACCATTCCTGCCCTTCCACCTATAAAAGTAATGTTGTTGCCCGAATTGGTAACATTGGCGTTCCCGCTCAGGTAACCCATAAAAACATTTGATGGACCATCGGAATTTATGCTGAGGTAAGTCGTACCGCCTTTAGAAAGCACCAATAACGGCTTGTTGATTGATTGGGTCGCATTGGCTTCCACTACCAACTGGCTTATATCTTCGGTTCCTTTTATATGCAGTTTGCCGGCAGGAATATCGGTTCCAATGCCCACATTTTGTGCCATAGCAAAAAAGGGTAGAAATATTAATATTAGTATTACATGTTTCATGTGTGTATGGTTATGATTGTTTAAATGATGAAAAAGCAGGACGCATTGTCCAATGCTTAATAAATATAATGCACTGTGTCGACGCAAAAGCACTCATTGATATATAGGCGGTAGCGACTTAGTCTGCGGCGGAAAAGTACTTTTATTTGGCGTATATGAGTATACTCAATTAACTGTATCAATTTGAAAAAAACTGAATTGATACTAATAATGGAAAAGAAAAAAATTGATTTTTTTGCCCTCAGTTCGTAAACTGCAACTGCTGCCGCCTGGTACCTATAGCTATCGGGATCAACCAGCGGAGTAGATAATTGGTAAAACCAGTTGCTTATTTATCTCCCTGTATAATGTGTCAACATATTAAATACATCCTCCCCTCCTGCAAAAAACTTAGCAGAAGAATTTTTATAATCTTCAGGATAAAAGGACAAGCCGGCTCTTACTGGATTTTCATGCACATAGTTGAGTTTTTGAATAAATACTTTTTCTGTAAAAAGTTCAATGCTTAATAGCTCACGCTTCCAGATTTGAAAGGCTCGATCATATTTATTTACCCTCAGAGATTGCAACAAACTAGGATTTTCTACAGATAATTTTTTCTTAATCTCCTTTGCAGTTTGTGTCATAAAAAGATGTTTGAATTTTAGTGAGGGCAAATGCTTGCGTAGGCTGCCAGCTCTTTAAGAATTTAAGACAGGATATAATGATGTCTTTATATTCATTGGACTGCAATAGCAGTCTCCATTTATAAATTGCTACTGTAAAGAATTGGTGCCCGGTTACGGGAGGTTTCATTCATTAAATTTCTTTTAGAAAGGTAAGAAACTTATGTGGCCTTTACATACGCCGTTGGTGGATCCCGATAGCTATACGGGACCAGACGGAGGCGTGGCGGCTACCTAGGGCGGCGGAAGAATTAAGCTGAGTTAATGTTTTAGATAATACTAACAGCGGCGAAGGAGTAATATTAACTCGATCGGCAGGTCGGAGACCAGGGCCCCCGCGACCGATGGGGAAGCGGTGGCGGAGTTAATATTTTTGGAAATACCAACAACGGCAAAAAGCTTATCCTGATTAGCTTTTTGCCATCTTACCTACCTGGTGTGCATACAGGCGGCCTATCGGAATTTCCTTATTTCCAATTTCAACGTCGTTATTCGTGAAGGCATTAATTTTATCAATAGCAACAATAAAGGAACGGTGGATCCGTAAAAACAAGTTTGATGGCAGAATCTCTTCAAGCGAAGAAATGGATTGCTTTACCATTAATGGCTTTTCATTAACCCGAACAATCTTTATGTAATCCTTCATACTTTCCACATATACCACATCAACGTATTTTACTTTGATCATCTTTCGTTCGGCCCGGAAGTACACAAAACCTTCGGCCTCAACTATCGCAGGTTTTTGCTTTTCATCAACAACTATTGTATTCGAAATTTTATTCACCGCCTTTACCAGGCGCTCAAGCGTAACAGGTTTAAGTAAATAATCTACTGCATCCAGCTCAAAAGCATCCAGGGCGTATTCCCTGTATGCGGTTGTAAAAATTACCTTCGGTGGTGTTCGCAGTGTTCGTAAAAACTCGTGCCCCATCAGTTTTGGCATGTGAATGTCTAAAAACATCAGGTCTGTTTTTCCCTCTCTCAGTGCGTCCATTGCTGCAAAAGCATTGCCGCAAGTGGCGCCAACGATTAATGAAGGAATATTGGCTATATGGGCTTCCAGAACTTTTATAGCCAGCGGTTCATCGTCAACAATAAGGCAATTTAATTTCATATAACTGCGAATGGTGAATGGGTAATAAAATCAGGTTCATGAACCACGGCAGGCTTTTGTTGAGCGTTTAGCCGCATTGTAAGCGTTACGGCATATATTTCTTCTTGCTGGCTTATGCTGAGGTTATAGGCATCAGGATAAATAAGCTCCAATCTTTTTTGAATATTTTGCAAACCGATTCCGCCGTCGATGGCCGGTATTTTTTCTTTGCTGCAACCATTACTGAGGTTAAAAGT
>JBDSWG010000064.1:0-6108 GCA_039926825.1 Ferruginibacter sp. | reverse complement strand
TAGGTGAAGCCACAGAATTTGTGTACCAGATTTTTATATTTCTTTTTATCCCAAATGAATCCGCCATTGATGCTGCAAATAAGCGTATTTCTGCAGGTGCTTTCTGCAGGGTTCCCTGGAGGCTGTGTTGAAAATTTCGCCACTGTATAAAAAGCTGAAGGCATTTAACTGAAACCGATAGCAAATAAATCCACATGCAGGTATTCACTACATAAGCTGGAATAAAATATTTTACCGGGATAATCTGAGCCAGTAAGTAAGTCGTATCTAAGGCGAAAGACGGTGAAAAATATAAAACAGAAAAAGTGAATAAACTGGCGACTGACTGGCCTAGTAATATGATATATAACAATTGCTTCCGGGCCCGGGGAAACGAAAGGGGTAAAATGGTTACAAATGCTTTATATAAAATAAAGAGCAACAAGGCTTGCCAGGTACTATGCAACAAGGTAAGAGAAAAGCTATGCATTATGTGTGCCATAGAATTTTACTTTTTGGCTTTCAATTCTGTTATAAGTTTTTGTATTTTTTCCAATTCAGCGGGTGTTGCATTACTACCGCCCAGGGCATGCAATACCAACTGTGAAGCAGAACCGGAAAACAAACTGTTGATCATTTTATTTACAAACTGGTTCTGTGTTTTCTCCCGGCTCACGGCCGGCCGGTAAATATGCGTTTTAGAACTGGAGTCGCGTGTTACAAGTTTTTTCTCAAACATAATCTGCATCAGTTTGAGGGTGGTGGTGTAACCGGCATCTTTTGTTTTGAGCAATATTTCATGTACAGTACGTACAGTAGCTTCCCCATTTTCCCAGAGGATATTCAGAATTTCCAGTTCACTTTCTGTAGGCTTTAGAACTTTGGTTGGTGTCATATTACGATCTATTTCGTAAAGCAATGTACAATAAATTTCGTAAATGATTTATCCATTCATAAAAATTTATAAAAAAAACCTGCGCCAGGCAGGTTTATAAGAAAGAAAAAAATTTGAATACTATTTTTTATTTACGTCTACCATCACTTGTTTACCATACAATGGTTTCAGGAGTGAAGCATACCTGTTTGTGACAGATTCGGTTTGCGTTTCCCCATTCAATATTAGTTTATCATTTTTCCAGTTCAAAGAAAAATCCTGTGGATCAATCAATTTGTCAACTGCCAGTTGATTTTGCAAATCTTTAAGCACAGTAGGATCTACTTTTGAATCATTAGATAGAGATCCTGTATTTTCATCTTTTACAATGATTTCTTTATGCTGTTGCGAAGTACCGGGAAGATAAGTGACAACAGGTGTTTTAACCTGGTCCCTGCCATGTAAACCGGCCAGGGTAGGCGCAATGACAAGGCTGATAATGCTCATTAATTTAATGAGGATATTCATACTAGGCCCTGATGTATCCTTGAAAGGATCCCCAACCGTATCTCCTGTAACCGAAGCTTTATGCGGTTCAGATTTTTTATAAAATGTTTCACCGTTTATATCCGCACCTTTCTCAAAAGATTTTTTCGCATTATCCCAGGCACCACCGGCATTGTTCTGGAACATTCCCATTAAGACACCACTCACCGTTGCGCCAGCAAGGAACCCACCCAATACTTCCGGGCCGAAAGCAAAACCAATTATAAGTGGAGAAAGCAAGGCGATTGCACCCGGCATAACCATTTTTTTGAGAGAGGCCTGCGTGGAAATAGCCACACACTTATCATATTCCGGTTTCCCCGTGCCTTCCATAATTCCTGGAATTTCACGAAACTGGCGGCGTACTTCTTCCACCATTGCCATGGCTGCTTCACCAACGGCACGAATAGCCAGGGAAGAAAATATAAATGGAATCATGGCGCCGATAAAGAGGCCAGCAAGTACTGGCGCTTTATAAATATCAATACCAATCATTTCATAACCATTATGGTTAATTACTCCAACATAGGCGGCGAAAAGCGCCAGGGCTGTTAAAGCAGCAGAAGCAATGGCAAAACCTTTACCCGTTGCTGCAGTTGTATTACCCACGGCATCCAGGATATCAGTCTTCTCCCGAACATCAGCAGGAAGCTCACTCATTTCAGCAATACCACCGGCATTATCTGCAATAGGGCCGAAAGCATCAATAGCCAATTGCATAGCCGTTGTTGCCATCATGCCTGCAGCAGCAATGGCCACACCATATAAACCCGCACACCAAAAAGACATATATATACCGGAAGCCAAAACGATGATAGGCATACATGTACTTTCCATACCGACAGCAAGGCCGCCTATAATATTGGTCGCATGGCCGGTAGAACTCTGGCGTACAATACTGCGCACCGGGCGTTTACTCATGGCCGTATAATATTCTGTAATAATACTCATTAAAGTACCCACTATGAGGCCAACGATGATGGCTCCAAAGACACCATTTCTTGTAAACTCGTGTGAACGCAACATCATCGTTTCCGGAAGGAGGTACATAACGAGGAAATATGAAGCAATTGCTGTAAGAATTATAGAACCCCAGTTGCCCATATTCAAGGCAGCTTGTACTTTTGAAGTGCTTAATCCTGCATTGTCACTGATTTTCACAAACCAGGTTCCTACAATTGAAAACAGGATACCCATGGCAGCAATCAACATAGGCAACAGGATAGGAGACATGCCTCCAAAGGCATCAACAGAAGTTGTTTCCCTGCCGAGGACCATGGTGGCTAATACTGTTGCAACATAACTACCAAATAAATCTGCACCCATGCCGGCAACGTCACCTACATTATCACCCACATTATCCGCAATAGTAGCAGGGTTACGTGGATCATCTTCAGGAATACCAGCCTCCACTTTACCCACAAGGTCTGCACCCACATCTGCCGCTTTGGTATATATACCGCCACCCACGCGGGCAAATAGGGCTATCGATTCTGCACCCAGTGAAAATCCTGTGAGGATTTCTATTGTGCGTTCCATCTCCACGCTATCCACTCCTGCCTCAGGGGCAAAAATTGCTTTGAGAATAATAAATAAACCGCCCAGACCTAATACAGCCAGACCGGCTACGCCAAGGCCCATTACACTACCGCCGGTAAAAGAAACTGAGAGCGCTTTTGACAAGCTGGTGCGGGCAGCCTGGGCCGTACGCACATTAGCTTTGGTTGCCACACGCATTCCAATAAAACCCGCCAGGGCACTCAAAAATGCACCCAGTATAAATGCGATAGCAATGCTCCAGTGGCTGTTTACATTGCTGTAACCCATAATCCCCAGGAGTATGGCAGCAACCAATACAAAATACGTGAGCACCCTATATTCTGCTTTCAGAAAAGCCATTGCACCTTCAGCAATATAATCGCTGATTTCCTTCATCCGTGGAGTTCCAGCATCTTGTTTGGAAACCCAGGCGAACTTTATAAATGTGTAAAGAAGGCCTACAATGCCCATCGCCGGAACGACGTAAATCAAATTTTGCATAAATAATTATCTAAAATTTTGGAGCGCAAAAATAGGGTAAAAGCAGCAAACAGGGAAGCCGGGGTACATATTATCCCGGATTAATTTATATTACATTTGATTCTGTAGAGGGCAGATGCCATCTTTCTTTTTTGAACGTTTAAAAATAACCAATATGATTCCAATAGGGGATAACGATTCTGACCGTGTGAGAACACCGATTGTAAATTATATCCTCATCGGGATCAACATTCTCGTCTTTGTTTTTCTGCAAGGGATGGGAGGTAACGAAGGTTTCACACTCAGTTACGCTACAGTTCCCGGTGAAATATTAACCGGCAGTGATATTACGACCAATGGACTTGGAGTAACACCAGTCCCGGTCTATTTTACACTTATCAGTGCTATGTTTATGCATGGAAGTATAGCGCACCTGGGTGGCAATATGCTTTATCTCTGGATATTTGGTGATAACCTTGAAAATGTAATGGGGCATTTAAAATACCTGATATTTTATCTCGTGTGTGGTATCATCGCCTCCCTGAGCCATGTTGTATTGAGCGATTTCCTAAACCGGGATTTGTTGATTCCGAGTCTTGGTGCTTCAGGAGCTATTTCCGGAGTTTTGGGGGGTTATCTTTTATTATTTCCAAAAAACCAGGTGCGGGTTTTCATCATTCGCGGTGTAATCAATGTGCCGGCTTATGTTACACTAGGCCTCTGGATTGTGATGCAACTTATCAGCGGGTGGGGAATGCTGGGTGATGAAGGCAGTACTGGTGGGGTAGCATATGCAGCCCATATAGGGGGTTTTATAGCCGGGCTGGTATTGGTTAAGTTTTTTGCAGAACGCAACCCTGTGCCAGCTTCTACATTCAAAAAATCTGGATAGTTTATTACTGGTTTAGCAGTTTCCAGGCTGCTCCCATACAATTCAATAAATCTGAGGCTTGCATAGCTTCGGCACTATACTTTTCCTTAGCAATGTCTCCCGCTTTACCATGCAGCCAGGCACCCAGGCGTGCAGCTTCCGGTAACGCATAGCCGCTGCAAACAAGCCCGGTGATTATCCCGGTTAAAGCATCACCCATTCCGGCTTTGGCCATGCCACTATTACCGGTGTTATTAAAATAAATTTTTCCTTCCGGAGTACATATGGCGGTGTAATGCCCTTTTAATAAAATATAAATATGGAATTTCTGAGCCGCTTCTATGGCTTTATTTAACCTGTCAAAATCATTTTTTGATGTGCCAAAAAGGGCATCAAATTCTTTTGGGTGGGGAGTGATTAAAATCTGGGATGTTTTTTTATTTAACCAGTCCATATTTTTGGAGAGTATTGTCAGGCCATCTGCATCCAAAATAAGTGGGATACGCAAAGTAAATAGAGGGGCTAACCAGGTTTTATTTTGTTTCTTTAAACTTATACCCGGCCCCGCAGCAACGACGGAAATATTTTCTAAACTTCCGGTTTCTTTTATGGATTTATTTCCCGATACCTGGCTCATAGCTTCCGGTAAAACTGTTTGTAAAATATCATAGCCGCATTTTGGAATGATACAGGTTAATTTGCCTGCGCCGGCTGCCATGCATCCTTTGGCAGCCAACACTGCTGCGCCCATCATACCAAAACTGCCGGCAAGAATTTTTGCATGGCCAAAGTTTCCTTTATGAGAAAATGCCGGTCGCGGTTTATAACATATACCAGCTTCCTGGTCCGTTATTATTTCCATGTTTGTTTCTTGTGGAAATGATGGAGCAAGGCCGATAGCGAGGATGATTATTACACCGGTGAAAGCAGCATTTTCAGCCAACAGCAGGCATAATTTATATGTTTCAAAACTAAGCGTGTAATCTGCTTTCACCATATCATTTTCCTTGCTGCTCTCATCCGTAAACATACCCGATGGCACGTCCAGGGAAACACGCAGATTAGGAAGACTATTCAGGTAAATTATCATTCGGGCATAAATGTCTTCTGGCTTACGGTTGAGGCCGGAACCAAAGAGTGCATCTATTATAAGGGCATCCTCACGGGGAGGAGAAAATTCTGCCCTATTATCCATTATCGTGTATTCTATACCGTTATCTGCTAACTGTTGCTGCGTTTCCTCCGGCGTTTTTTCTGCGAGGGAAGAAGCCTGTAAAACAATAACCTTAACTTTATATCCATTGCTGGTGAGAAGAAGGGCCAGGGCCAGGCCATCTGCACCGTTATATCCGGGTCCGCACCAAATATGAAAATGGTTAATGTGGGGTAAATTTTTTTCTAACCAGTTGTAACACGCCAGGGCGGCCCGGTTTACAAGATCCGCCCTGTCCAGGGATAATTCTCCCATAGTAAATTCATCCCAGGCACGCAGGGCGGCGGCATTGAAAATTTTCATCTCGTAAAAATAATTAATTACTAAAAAATAGCATTATTCAAAGAGTTGCAACTTGTTTTTCGGGCGGCGATTATCCTGCCAAATGAAGTCTTTCAAACGGTCTTTGCCCGGCGGGATTTGCTTCAGGGGATAGAGAACGCCATTTATATCGTTTACAAATTTTATCCGGTATAGGATTTTTTCCTGGAAAAAAATATCAATCACATCCCCGCTGCTGCGGTTCATTCCTACATACGCACTGTCTTCATTCATGGGGTAATATATACTTTCTGCGGGGCTACCTTTTACACGTATGTAATCAAC
>JBDSWG010000063.1:0-3410 GCA_039926825.1 Ferruginibacter sp. | reverse complement strand
ATGCTATCGCAGCTTTTCAGCCACTTGTTTTTTCTACCCGGTAAAGGTTCCCAGATTTCTATACCATGGGCATACATTAATAATTTTGTTTTCGGATAAATTTTTTTAATTATCCAGCCAATTACCAGCAGATTGATATGGCTGAGGATAATTATATCTGCTTTGGTTGCTTTCCTTACCGCGTCTGCTACAAACTGCATTTTCTTTCCGCCGTAGCCCCGGAATATTTCGGCCGGGAAGTAGGGATTATCATCTGCATCCTGCTGCCCGTCGTGCATACTCATCACCTGCACCTTACGGGCCTGCTGAAGTTGTTGTTCATACAATGCCTTGCCGGCTACGCAACAAACTTTTTCTATACCCCCGGTGGCAGAAAAAACTTTCAATGTCAGGAAAAGAATATTCGACAATAATAATAGTTAAGCCCTGGCCTGTTGGCCCTTGAAATTCCGGCCTTGCCGGTACTGTACCAATAGTAAGGCCATTACCTGGCTCCAGTGCACCCGTCCTTTTATAAATCGTTGAAAGGTTTCTTGTCCTTCGCTTCCGCCGGAGGCAATGAGCTCCGCAGCAAAAGCATTATTTTTCAGCCAACTGGCAAAAGGCAAGGTGAATCCCATTTTTGGGCGGTTCCAGGTGGCCTCCGGTAATGTATTTTTAAAACCATCTATCAAAATTTGTTTGGGAAGTTTTCCGCCAAATTTTACCTGGGGCGATATACCAAAGGCCAGCCGCGTTAGCCCGGAATCTAAAAAAGGCACCCTGATTTCCACCCCGTGAGCCATGCCCATTATGTCTGCATCCGGCAGCAACTGGTTCTGTAAATAGAGATGGTATTCCATCCAGCTGGCCTGGTTCTTTGCATGCAGAATATCTATTTCATCCCACACCGGGGCGGCTTGCAGTATTCGCCATACCTCTGCTTCGTTACAATCCAGGTGCCGGGCAATGTCGTGTGGTGTGTAGAGTCCACGTAAAAAAAGATAAATGCCTTTTATTCCCGGCAGACCCAGGTAAGCTAACCTGTCTATTTTTTTTGCACCCGTATGTAAACCAAAACGGAATTGTTGCTGAAAAAAAAGCGCCGTGCGTATGCGCCGGAATGACGGGTACCCTCCAAAAAGTTCATCGGCTCCAACACCAGAAAGTACCGCTTTCAGCCCCTGCTCCCTGGCAGTTTTACTGATGAACCAGGTATTAATGCCATCGCAACATGGCATGTCCATAGCAGCTAAAATTTCAGGGAAAGACTCCTTGAAGTCCGCTTCCGTCAGCAGGTTAGAATGGTGCCGGGTCCCTGCCTTTTCTACCAATAAATCCTGGAATTTTTTCTCCGAATATTTATCTTCTCCAAAATGGAGGGAAATACTATTCACCTGTGGACTCCGGCTTGCCGCCAGGCTGGTGATTATACTGCTATCCAGCCCACCACTCAGGAAAACGCCCAGTGGTGCATCCGCCACCATTTGCCGCTCTACGGCCCCGGTTAGGGCTTCAGTAATACTTGCAGCTTCCTTCCCGTCGGTAGCTTTTTCACTGAAACTAAAATGCTCAAAACTCTGAAGACTATACTTTTTACCCGGCACATTATACGCCATAAAACAACCCTTGGGTAAAGGCTTTATTTCTTTAAAGGTGGTTAAGGGCCGGGGAATATGGCCAAATGCCATGAGGTAAACCGGCCAGTCCGGGCTCTCCGTCGCCATGTCCAGGCTCTCCAGTGCCTGTATCTCCGAGGCAAAATTTAGCCCTTCGGCATGCACATGAAAATACAAAGGTTTGATGCCGGCGGCATCCCGAACCAGGTATAATATTTTTTCCTGCTTATCCCACAGGGCAAAGGCAAACATGCCCTGTAGTTTTTGAAAACTCTGCGTATGCCACTGTGCAAAGGCTGCCAGGATTACTTCTGTGTCAGTACCATTATGAAAATGATGCCCCAGCCTGGCCAGGGTTTCTTTAAGGGACTGAAAATTATAAATTTCCCCGTTATAGCTTATCGTGTACCGCTCCCCGTAATGCATGGGTTGTGCGCCCGCCGGGCTAAGATCCAGCAGCGCCAGCCTGCGGTGCCCAAGTACCAGGTGCTGGCTTTCCTCCTGGTATATACCTTCTCCATCCGGCCCGCCATGTGCCTGCAATGTACACATAGCTTTTACCTGGTCAAAGAGCCGGGATGCAGGTTGTTCACGATTAATGATACCAGATATGCGGCACAAATCTCTAAAAAATTTTAAGGGAGTGGCTACCGGTAATTAGAGTACCGGCCTGCCTGCCTGCTTCGTGTAGGCATTATAGTAAGTTGAAAAATCTTCAAAGGTTCGTTGTAAACCTTCTTCTAAGGAAATATCTGCCTGCCAGCCAAACTGGTTTATTTTACTCACGTCTAACAGTTTCCTTGGCGTGCCGTCTGGTTTGCTTTCATCAAATATAAGTTGCCCGGTAAAACCAGAAACGGCTTTAACTTTATTGGCCATATCTTTTATCGTATAATCTTCCCCGCAGCCGATGTTGATGATTTCCGGGCTTTCATATTTCTGCATCAGGTAATAACAGGCCATGGCGGCATCATCTACGTGCAGGAATTCCCGTCTCGGGCTACCCGTACCCCAGATGATAACTTCTTTTGCCCCGGTTTCCCGGGCCTCGTAAAACTTCCGGATCAGTGCCGGCAGCACGTGAGCATGTTGCAGGTCATAATTATCGCCGCGGCCATAAAGATTTGTGGGCATCACGCTGATAAACCGGCACCCGTGCTGGCGGTAGAAAGCCTGGCACATTTTGATACCCGCAATTTTGGCAATAGCATATGGCTCATTTGTTGGCTCCAGGTAGCCCGTCATCAGGTAATCTTCTTTCATCGGTTGGGGCGCATGTTTGGGATAGATACAACTGCTGCCCAGGAATAAAAGTTTTTCCACGCCATATTGTGCCGAAGCCTGGATAATATTATTTTGTATGCTGAGGTTGTCGAAAATGAAATCGGCCGGATAGCTGTTATTTGCCAGGATGCCACCAACCTTAGCCGCCGCCAAAAACACGTATTGGGGTTGTACCTCCTGGAAAAATTGCATCACCGCTTCCTGGTTTCGTAAGTCAAGTTGCTGGGAAGTACGGTAAATGAGTTTCTGGTATCCCTTCAATTTCAGCAGCCTTACTATGGCGCTGCCCACAAGGCCTGCATGGCCAGCTATATATATTTTATCAGAAAGTTTCATAACGGGTAATTTAATATCTGGTTAAGACTTAAAAAACGGGTTAAGGATTAAAATGTTGCCCGGAATTAAGCCAGCATCTAAAATAACACTTTTATGGCTCCTGTATATACCGTAAAACCGCATTTTTGATATTTAACGGAAAGTTTATATAAGCGGTTGCAAGTTCTTCCTGTCAAATACCGCATTCAGTTC
>JBDSWG010000062.1:0-5731 GCA_039926825.1 Ferruginibacter sp. | reverse complement strand
GATTGGGATCCGGCAACATTCACTGATGCATTTAATAAAATCCAGGTGTTCATAAATGCAAATGTGCAATAAACCACAACATATCCTTCACATCTGTTTGCCTAATTTGCATTCATGAAGTTTTGGTTCCCGCTTATTTTATTTTTATTTTCTAGTGCCGTGGCATTCCCGCAAGCGAGCTCACTTATGTACCGGCCTGCCATGAAGGAGTACCAGGATAAAATGCACCGGAATCTTATCCAGAATACCATTAATAAAAACCTGGGATACACTTTGGGTGACAGCACAGAAGACAACTGGCAGGATGCCTTCCAGGCTATGGAAGTATTACAATATAAATCGCCATGGGTACAGGGAAGGTTGAATATGGCGGCTGTCCGCCTGGGATCTGCTGGAATTTCTTTTCAACGTATGTTTTTAGAAATGGCTTACAGTTTATATCCAAAAATATATACACCGGAAGTGCAGCAACTATTGTTGCAGACTACAGATCCTAAAATCTTTGCCATGTGTGCCGTCTATTTATATAATTCGGATAACAGTAACACACAGAAAAATTACCTCGGCATAAAAACCAATTCGCTATTACAGCAATATCCTGCTAATCCCATTCTCTTACAATTATCAAACTACATCCAGCAAAATGGGAAGTCATTTGCCGGGCCAATAATAAAAGCTGTAATGGCAAAAAATTACCTTCCCGGGAATGTGCTGCTGATCAGTTTTCAACGGGCAGACAGGAACTACCCAGGGCTGGTAGTAGTGCGGGATGGCAATGGCAATTTTGTAAAAGACAGCCTGGGAAATTATTTTTCTGTTCCTCAACTGGCACGCTCGGGAAGCAATATGCCCGGCTTTCTTACTAACGGTAACACGCCGCAGGGTTTATTTCGTTTGGAAAAGTTTGATGTATCCGTTTCTACATTCATTGGCCCTACTCCAAACTTGCAATTGAGTATGCCTTTTGAAAAGAAAGCTTTTCATTTTTTCAAAACAAATAACGAGGCTGATACTTCGTGGAGCCTGCAACGTTACTTAAACTTATTGCCTGCTGACCTGCGCACTAACCCCGCCATGCAGGAGAGCTGGTATGCGGGCATGGCAGGCCGTTCAGAAATTATTGCCCATGGCTCTACCATTAACCCGGAATGGTATACCAGCCAGCCTTATTACCCACTCACGCCTACGCAAGGTTGCCTGACTTCTAAAGAAAACTGGAGCCGCGAAACGGGCAAGCGGATTCAAAGCGATCAACAAAAATTAATTTATGCCGTTTTAGCTGCAGGCGGTGCTAATGGGTATGTACTGGTCATTAATATAGATGATGAAAAAAGGTCGGTGAACTTTTCTGATATTGAGGCCTATCTAAAATCTTCACGTTAATCATTTCTTTCAGCAGCGTAACTTTGAGCTATGCATTCTATTCCACTTGCAGAAAGGCTGCGGCCGCGTGTACTTGATGATATTATCGGGCAGGAACACCTGGCGGGTACCGGAAGTATTTTACGCACTGCAATAGAATCAGGTAAAATTCCGTCCATGATTTTATGGGGGCCTCCCGGAGTTGGGAAAACGACCATTGCCAATATTATAGCCGAAACGCTTGAGCGGCCATTTTACGCCATCAGTGCTATTTCTGCAGGTGTAAAAGATATCCGTGAAATAATTGAATCTGCAAAAAATAATGAAGGCGCCATTTTGTTTATTGATGAAATTCACCGTTTCAATAAAGGGCAGCAGGATGCTTTATTGGCTGCTGTTGAAAAAGGCCTAATCACCCTGATTGGTGCTACAACAGAAAATCCATCATTCGAAGTAAACAGCGCTTTACTTAGCCGCTGCCAGGTGTATGTATTAAAAGCGCTGAGTCCGGAGAACCTGGAAGAATTGCTGCACCAGGCTTTAGAAAAAGATGATGCCCTGAAAAAAAATCATCCCGTTTTAAAGGAGTCTGAAGCCCTCCTTAATATTTCCGGCGGAGATGCCCGCAAGGCTTTAAACCTCCTGGAACTGGTGAGTGACGTACTCGGCAAGAATGCTGTTATTACAAATGAGGCTGTGATGGAAATAGCCCAGCAACGGGTAGCCTTATACGATAAAAAAGGCGAGCAGCATTATGACATCATTTCTGCTTTTATAAAAAGTATGCGGGGCAGCGACCCTAACGGTGCCGTGTACTGGCTGGCACGAATGATAGAGGGTGGTGAAGACGTAAAATTTATTGCACGGCGCATACTCATCTTCGCCAGTGAAGACGTCGGAAACGCCAACCCAAACGCATTGCTCTTAGCCACCAGCACCTTCCAGGCGGTGCAGGTAATCGGTTGGCCAGAAAGCCGGATCATCCTTTCGCAATGTGCTGTTTACCTGGCTACCTCCGTAAAGAGTAATGCGGCTTATGCCGCCATAGGCGCAGCCCAGGCAGCAGTGAAGAAAACCGGTGACCTGCCGGTACCGCTTCATTTGCGTAATGCTCCCACTAACATGATGAAAAATATGGACTATGGCAAGGATTATAAATATGCCCACAGCTACGAAGAAAATTTTGTAATACAGGAATTTTTACCCGCCTCCCTGGAAGGCTTTGTTTTTTATTCTCCCCAAAAAAATGCAAGAGAAGAAGAAGTAAGAAAATTTTTAAAGCAACGCTGGAAAGAAAAATATGGATACTGAGAGCCAAAAAAATATTGAATGGAAATGTTTTGCATTTGAGGAGTTATCTGGTAAACAACTTTATGAGGTGCTCGCATTACGCAATGAAGTTTTTGTGGTAGAACAAAATTGCCCTTACCAGGATGCTGACGAAAAAGATTTTGAAGCTTTACACCTCTGTGGTATGAATGAAAATGAACTCGTGGCTTATGCAAGAATATTGCCTCCCGGTACTTCCTATCAAGAAACCTCTATTGGCAGAGTAGTTACAAAAAAAGACCATCGGCGCAATGGCCTCGGCATCCGGTTAATGCAGGAAGCTCTGGTATTATGCCGGAAAAAATTTGCGAATGCGCCTATTAAAATAAGTGCCCAGGTTTACCTGTTGGATTTTTACACTAATCTTGGTTTCATTCCTATGGGAGAACAATACCTGGAAGATAATATTCCACATATGGCCATGATCTTTGGCAAATAAATAATATTTCGTGCAATAATACGCCCTTCCGCCTCGTTTCTATGCTGCAGGTTGCAGTAATGCACCGGCAATCCAACTATCAATAGAAAGACTAAACTGGTTCCTGATGAAATCAACTATACAAGCTTATGCTATTAATGCATGCCTGCTCCTCTTCCTGGTTTTCACAGGAACAACCACGCAATCTCAACACCTTTGGCTCGGCAGCGGAAAATTTCAGGTGGAAGCCGGGGTTAATTTCGGACCGACATTTTTCCTGGGCGACTTAGGCGGCAACCGCGGCAAAGGAACCACTTTTATCAAAGACATAAATCCCGAACTCACAAAAATTATGAAGGGTGGCTTCATCAGTATTTATCCAACAGATTGGATAGGTTTACGTGTAGCAGCCCAATATACTTATGTAGCAGGCGATGATGCTATTATTAGTACTAAAGGCGTTGATGAATCATGGAGGAAACAACGTAACCTGGATTTTAGAAGTGATATGTGGGAAGTGTATGGCGCCATTGAAATAATGCCCACTATGATTTTTAATAAATATGAAGACTACCAACCTTTTCTAAAGCCATATGGCTTCATTGGCCTGGGGCTATTTCATTTTGATCCGGAAGGATCTCTGACAGATGCAAATGGAATTAAAACATGGCATAAACTTCATCCGCTGAGAACAGAAGGACAAGGTATGGCAGAATACCCGGATAAAAAACCTTACAGCCTTACACAGATTAATTTACCAATGGGCTGTGGAATAAAAGTAGCCGTCACTCCGAAAATTTCTACCGCTTTTGAACTTTTATACCGCAAAACATTTACGGATTACATTGATGACCTGAGTACGACTTATATCGACCAAAAATATTTTGATTTATACCTTAATCCCCAGGATGCAGCCATTGCGAAAAGGATTTCTGACAAAACTGTCGGAATCGTAACTCCTGGCGTAACCCGCTATGCACCTGGCGTGCAGCGGGGTAATGCTTTTAATAATGATGCATACTTTTCGTTTGTAATGAAAATAGGAATAAAACTGGGTGCTTCTTACGGCAGCATGGCAGAAAAGAATGCAGCCCGACAAACTCGATGCCCGCACTTTTATTAATACAAAATATGTATTACCATGATAAAAGCTTTAAAACAAATACCTGTAGCGCTGGTGAAGGCAGCACTCATATTACTAATTGCCCTGCTGGTATTGTTGATAAACAGTTCGCGGGCCGCTGAGAGAAGTAACACAAGAACCACCATTACATTTAAACAGGAAAAAAATAATGAAATCAGTTTTCGCATATACACAAACATTTCCGGTACTCTGCATTTTTACCTCTTCAGTACGGAGGGTAAACAGGTAAAACATCTTGAAACAATGAACGAGCTGGAGAAACAGATTAAAAACCCTGGTCCAGGTACTTACATTTATCAATGTTTCGAAAATGACACACAACTTAAAAACGGTATTTTAAAAATTATTGAAAACAACCTCATTTACGAATAAAATATTGCAAGGTATATAACAGAAGAACACCCCTGGAAAGCAACGTATATTCATATACGAAGTTACCCCTGAAACCACAATACCACGCTTCGTTACCATGCTTTGCACTTAATTGAAATGGCTGCCTGCTAATCCAGGTCAGCTATTTTTCATTTATATGGCGCAGAAATAATTCCAAAATTTCGGACTAAAAAGTAAATATGCTAACAATATTTTTATGCAAGTTCCTGCGCAACAAAGGCTGCCGTAAACCCTAAGGTACAGCTGGCCATTTGTTCCGGTGTTCCTTCAAAAAGAATTGCACCACCTCCATCTCCTCCTTCTGGCCCGAGGTCTATTATGTGATCCGCTACTTTTATCATATCAATGTTATGCTCAATTACTAATACGGTATTTCCCCTGTCTACGAGTTTATTCAAAACATCCAGTAAATGTTCTATATCCTGGAAGTGAAGGCCGGTAGTGGGTTCATCCAGGATGTAAAAAGTTTTTCCCGTGTCTCTTTTACCAAGTTCTGTAGCCAGCTTTACCCGCTGCGCTTCGCCACCACTCAGTGTTACAGCACTTTGGCCGAGTGTAATGTATCCTAATCCAACCTCCTGCAATACTTTAATTTTACGGTAGATATAAGGCACGGCGCCAAAGAATTCTACAGCTTCATCCACCGTCATCTCCAGCACATCACTAATAGATTTCCCTTTATACCTTATTTCCAGCGTTTCCCTGTTGTACCGCTTTCCATTACATTTTTCACAGTGTACATATACGTCTGGCAGAAAATTCATTTCTATTACCCTCATACCTCCTCCTTCACATATATCACATCGCCCGGATTTTACATTAAATGAAAATCTTCCTGCAGTGTATCCTCGAATTTTAGCTTCGGGTACGGAAGCAAACAAAGTTCGTATATCAGTGAAAAATCCGCAATAGGTTGCGGGGTTACTTCGTGGTGTTCGCCCTATCGGGCTTTGATCTATTTCTATAACCTTATCAATATTCTCCAGGCCTTTTATATTTTTATAAGGGAGTGGCTCTGTTTTGGATTTATAACAATAACTGCTGAGCAGCGGGTAAAGCGTTTCATTTATCAAAGTAGATTTTCC
>JBDSWG010000061.1:0-8375 GCA_039926825.1 Ferruginibacter sp. | reverse complement strand
GGCGAGAGCAACCAATCGTGAAACGAATGCTGGGTTTACCGGTGCGGAGAGCCACATATCTTCCTGGAAGTAAAGCACATAATCTTCGGGTAGGCTTTCCAGTAAGCACCGCAACCTGTCGGACCATTGCCCTTTCCCGGAACGAATATTTTTAAATCCTTTTACTTCTGTAAAAATGTCTTCCGTTGCAAAATAATAATTGATTCCTCCCGGGTCTTTCCAATATTTATTAAAGAAATATTCAAAGCCTTTATATAATAATTCATACCGGTCGCAGGCATGTACGAGCAGCGCAACCGGGTTATTAAATTCTTGCTTCATACCTAAAGATTAAAATCCAGATGCAATAATGCGCCGCCGGAAAAAAGGCCATATACTATCCACCGGGCCCGAAGCAAGATAAATACGGGTACCATTTTCCCGGGCAAGGGGATTGGTAACCGAATCCATCAACCGGACAGAGGCATAACTCTTGCGGTAAGGATCCATTTCATCATCTGAAGCTATAGACTCTTTTATTACAATAATATTTGCCGGTTGGTAAGGTGCCGGAAACCAGTTGTTATAATCTGCATTAAACGAAAGTGCATGTAGGCCTACCCGTGAGTTAAAATAATTCACGGCCCCGGCCTGGCCATAATTGTCGGAAATCACCATTGTACTGTAAGGACCTGCCGCCTGCCAGGCTACACGCGTTTTAGCTGCCAGTTCTTTCCAGCCGAGCATATCCGCAAAGTCTTGTGGCAGATTATGCTGTTCGCCATCTTCCCAGCGCAAAAGGCCAAATTTTTCATACCGTTTTTTGTTCGCTGATAATTTTTCCGGCGCCTTATAAGGAAAAGCTATTTTAAAAATAGGAATAAATAATAGTGCCGGTACCAGTATTGCAATGGGCCGAAAAATATACATTCCCCACCGCCGGTTTGTGAGGTGTGCAAACCAGGCGGCACCAAAAGCAATTTGCACGGGGTAAAGTCCCAGGGCATAGTATCCCTTACCATGGAGCCAGAGATATAGCAATGTTGTAAATATAAACGACCAGAAAAAAAGCCGGTATGGTTGAAAAGGTTTATATAACCAATAAGAAATAAAAGCCAGGGGGAAAAGAAAGATAACACCCAGGAAAAAAAGCACCTGTTCTTTTAAATAATCTGAGGGCCGCACAAAATCCAGTTGCCGGGCAGACAACTCTTTCATATGGCCCACAACAGGAAAATGGTGTAAGTACTGCCAGGCAAGATTGGGCAACACCAAAAGAAGCGCAAAGCCAAGGGCATATAACGTGTGTTTTTGAAAAAATAATTTAGCCGGGCCTCCTAATATAATAGCCGGCAACAGGCCAAGGGCTAAAAACACGATATTGTATTTATTGAGGAAGCCCATTGCAAACACGACGGCTGCAAGATATATCCAGCGGCTATCCTTACCCGTTATAAAACGCAACAGGCAATAATATAGCGCTGTCCAGCTGAGTATATCAAATGAATTTGGCTGGAAGAGCATATCAATACGCAGGAAAGAAGACAGCAAAATGCCCGTGGCTGCCAGGCAACAGGCAAAAAGATTTCCTTTTAGCACACGTACCATCTCCCAGGTAAGGACGAGTGTGGCGACGCCGAAAATTGCCGGGAAAAATTTAACCCAAAAAACAGCGTTACCCGATAGTTTTACCAGGGCAGCTATCCAGGACATGAAGGGTGGTACAGAAACAAATCCCCAGGCAGGGTGATTCGCCTGGTCCAGGTAGAGGTATTCATCGCGGTGCAAATCATAACCCGGACCAATAATAATATATTGGAGAAAAAATTTTGCGGCAATAAATAATAAAAGGATTAAAGACTTGCGACCCATATAGGATGATGTAGAAAATAATTATCTGCGCTTAGCCGACACCGGTACAGCTTCTTCATTTTCCTCCCAGGCTTCCATGTCGGGAATAAAGATACGTTCGTGCGCCAGGTAACCATTTCCCTTTTCACAAAAATGCACTTTCATATTTTCAATGCTTATGGGGTTGCCATCCGGGATGTCTGCAATATTGCTGTGGCGGATATCATGGCCATCAACAATAACGACGAGGCCACTGCCGATAGCAGACATTTTATTGCCGCCACTTATGAGCATTCCCGTATCTTCTCCCAGCCCGATACCGATACATTGAGGGTTACTCGCCACAGCTTGTGCGAGTCTGCCGAAGCGGCCTCTTTTTTCGAAATGGCTGTCAAAAATAACATCATCCATAAAGCCCAGGCCGGTTGTAATTTTTACTTCACCTTTCAGGTGGGCCTGCGTAGCATTGCCTTCATATATCATGGTATTGCTCATGGCCATGGCCCCCGCAGAAGTGCCGGCTACAAGAAAGCCTTCTTCTTGTTCATACCTATCTAAAATAATCTTGAGAAATTCTGTACCGCCGAAAGTACTGGTGAGCCGCAACTGGTTGCCACCACTCATCATGACGGCATCGCAAACTTTCAGGCGTTCCAGGTATTCAGGATTTTTTGCATCAGCGCGGTTTCGGATGTTCATGACACCCACATTTGTACAACCAATTTTACCAAAAGCATTCATATAATTACCGCCCACTTCATGCGGTATCATGCTGGCTGTCGTTATCACTTCTATCCGGGAACCCAGGCCACCCGTTTCTTCCACGAGTTGGCGCAATATCCCCAGACCAAAAAAGTTTAGATTATTCCGGTGAATTTCTCCTGTTTCCAGGTCTGTTCCTTTATCTTCCGCACCCCCTATGGCCAGCAATTTTCCTTTTGCAAATTGCATGTAAGCATTTTTGTTACTTCAGCAAATGTAAAACAATTGCATTTGGTGCTGATTTCAGAAGTTATACAGTTATGTGGATTAAACATTCTCAGCTCCCGGAATGTTATGAATATTAATCTTTTTTGTTAAGCAGATTCCTTTCGGTAATTTCCTTGCCGGATAAACATAAACCGCTTCTTTTTTATGCAAATACAGGAAATAAAAATATTGAAAGGGCCCAATTACTGGAGCATCAGGCGTACAAAGCTCGTCCAGATGAAAATTGATCTGGAAGAAATGGAACAAATGCCCAGTAATAAAATTCCGGGCTTTTCAGATAGGTTAGAGAAAATGTTACCCAGTTTGTATGAACACAGGTGCAGTGAAGATAAACCCGGCGGTTTTTTTGAGCGGGTAAAAGATGGCACCTGGATGGGGCACATTATTGAGCATGTGGCACTGGAATTACAAACCCTTGCCGGCATGGACACTGGCTTTGGGCGCACCCGTGGAACGGGTAAAGAAGGCGAATATTATGTTGTCTTTGATTACATAGAAGAAGAAGCAGGGCGCCTGGCCGCCAAACAGGCATTTGAACTCATTGTGGCCATTGCAGAAGACACCGAATTTGATGTGGAAGCTGCCGTGCTGGCCCTGCGGGTGATAAGAGAAGAAACACGCATGGGGCCTTCTACAGGTTGCATTGTAGAAGAAGCTGCCAAACGGGGCATACCATTTATTCGCCTGAACCGCCATAGCCTTGTACAACTCGGGCACGGCGTGCGGCAGCAAAGAATAAGGGCTACTATTGCCGGCACTACCAGCTGCATAGCCGTAGATATTGCCGGTGATAAAGAAGATACAAAAAACCTCCTGGAAGCCGCCCAGATTCCCGTGCCATCGGGCCGTATTATAAAGAATGAAGAAGAATTAAAATCAGCCCTGGACAAGGTTGGTTTCCCGGCTGTACTAAAACCTATAAACGGTAATCACGGTAAAGGGGCCACGACAGATATCACCACCTGGGAACAAGCCGTTACGGCGCTGGCCGAGGCTCAGAAATTCAGCCGGCAGGTTATCTGCGAAAAATTCATCACCGGTTTCGATTACCGGTTGCTGGTCATTGACCATAAATTTATTTGTGCCGCTTTACGTACACCCGCTGCCGTTACAGGAGACGGTGAACATAGCATACAGTGGCTGATAGATGAAACCAACAAAGACCCCCGCCGTGGATATGGTCACGAGAAGGTACTCACCACGATAAAGGTTGATAGTTTTACAATGAAAATGCTGGAGGACCAGGGCCTTTCGCTGGAAAGTATACCTGGGAAAAAAGTACAGGTTTTACTGAAACAAACAGCAAATCTTTCCACCGGTGGTACGTCTACTGATATGACAGACCAGGTGCATCCGAATAATATTTTCATGGCGGAAAGAATAAGTAAGATTATCGGCCTGGATATCTGTGGTATTGATGTGATGGCACCCAACCTGAAAGAGCCGCTGAATGAAGTAGGTGGCGCTGTGCTGGAAGTAAATGCTGCCCCGGGTTTCCGCATGCATATAGATCCTTCAGAAGGCATTCCACGGAATGTGGCGGAACCGGTTATTGATATGCTTTTCCCCAAAGGCAGCACAGGGCGCATACCCATAATTGCCATAACCGGTACAAATGGTAAAACCACCACTTCTCGTCTTACAGCGCATATAGCGAAAACCGCGGGATACAAGGTTGGCTATACCACGAGTGATGGTGTATACATCCAGAACCAGCTCATGATGAAAGGGGATTGTACAGGGCCCATGTCCGCCCAGTTTGTACTGAAAGATCCAACCGTAGATTTTGCCGTACTGGAATGTGCACGTGGGGGCATATTAAGAAGCGGCCTTGCCTTCCAGTACTGTGATGTTGCCATTGTAACCAATGTAACAGAAGATCATATTGGGCTTGGAGGCATAGAAACGCTGGAGCAAATGGCCCGCGTAAAAGCCGTTGTGGCAGAAACTGTTTTTCCACATGGGTATGCCATATTAAATGCTGAGGATGACCTGGTGTATGCTATGCGCAAAGAATTGAAATGCAACATTGCCCTCTTTAGTATGGATGAAAATAACAGCCGGATAAAGTCGCATTGCAAAAAAGGAGGCCTGGCCGCTGTTTTTGAAAACGGCTACGTAACCATAATGAAAGGCACCTGGAAAATAAGGGTGCAGCCTGTATCCGATATACCTATTACCTATGGAGGTAAAGCCGTTCATAATATTATGAATACGTTGCCGGCAATTTTAGCAGCCTATTTATACCGGAATATTAAAGTTGCAGATATTAAACTGGCTTTGGAAACCTTTATTCCTTCGCCCAGCCAAACACCCGGAAGGCTGAATTTATTCCAGTTTAAACAATTCCAGTTCCTGGCAGATTTTGCCCATAACCCCGCCGGGCTTCAGTTATTATGCGATTTTGTGCAAAAACTGGAAGGCACGCCTAAGGTCGGTATCATAAGTGGCACCGGGGATCGCAGGGATGATGACATACGGGAACTGGGACGCATCTCAGCCCGTTATTTTGATGAAATCATAATTCGCCAGGATCGCCACCTGCGGGGCCGTTCTGCAGAAAATATAGTGGACCTATTGGTGGAAGGCATCAATGAAAGCAAAACGAGCGATATACCTATTACAATCATTCTAAATGAGAAAGAGGCCATTATGCATGCTTATAATTCTGCAAAACCCGGCAGCCTCATTACCATCATGTGTGATGTGGTAACGGAAGCGCTGGCACTCATAAAAAAATTAAAGGAAGACGAAGACGCAGAATAGTCAAAATTGTTTTGGCGCAATTTTTTTTACCCTTATTTTTGCACTCCAATTTTTGAGGGGTCAAAAAAACTGGGTTATGGTGTAAAGGTAGCACAACAGATTTTGATTCTGTTTGTCTAGGTTCGAATCCTAGTAACCCAACAAAGCCGGCAGATTTTTCTGCCGGCTTTTATTTTATAAATATTTTATTTCAATACATTTACTTTAAACTGCCTGGCAGTTATTAATGCTAAACACATTTTATAACTGTTTGCTGTGCCGCAACATATGCCAGCCAGAAAAACTCAACCATTCTTCTGCTGTGAGATAAAGCTCACCCGGAAAAGAAACCATTTTACAAACCAGGGAGAGATCCAGTGAATTTGAAATTATCAAGACGCCTTCACCCACCGCAAGCAATTTTTCTTTCAACAATTCTTTTGGAATAGGCTCATTGCCCGGCAGAATAAAAACCGGGGAGGTCATTTTTCCAGGATTGTCGAGAAACATAGTTTTCAGCATTGGGAGCTGACTTTGCCGGCCGGGATAAGCAGGTTCAACCGGGCCTTGTAGAACAGCAGGCAGACCTGAAATGGATTTAAAAATGTGATTTGCTATTTCTCCGCCACTCCATCTATCAGGGGAGAATTTGGTATATAGGCTGTTAGGGTTAAAATCATCCAGGGCTTCGGTAAATACATGAAGCGCTTCATAAAATAAATCCGGGGCGTTTTGTAACATGATAATGATTTATGGCACTAAATTATTTTAAAAAATTCCATTATGCAGTAACCAACCGGCATTCAAAGGGGTTGATTACGACAAAGTTTTTATTTACATTTGAAAAAAAGAAAATCATGATGCATGTTTCTATTTTGGTGCCGGAAGGCCACACCAGTTTACCCAACATAGATGGCACGTTACAAATTTTACAGGAAGTCAACACCTTTCGTATCCGTTTGCGCAAGCCGCCCCTGTTCCAGGTGGAACTGGTGGGCCTGCATAAAAAAATTAAACAGCGGAATGGCCTGTATACAGTGCAACCGGATAAAATAATAGGCGAGATTGAGAAAACAGATCTCATAATTATACCTGCTATGCATGGGGATATGGCGGAAGCCACCAAGAAAAATTATGCTTTTATTCCCTGGCTAAAAGACCAACATGCAGCGGGGGCCGAAATTGCAAGCTTTTGCATCGGCGCTTTTTTCCTGGCAGAGACCGGCTTGCTGGATGGAAAAAAATGCTCTACGCATTGGGTGGCTGCGAACGAGTTCCGGGCACTTTACCCAAACATAGAAGTGGTGGATGAAAAAATTATGACAGCAGAGGATGGCCTATATACCAGTGGTGGCGCTTATGCTTTTTTAAACCTGCTGGTTTACCTAATAGAAAAATTTGCAGGCAGGGAAACGGCGATTTTTATTTCCAAAGCTTTTATGATTGACATTGACCGGTTTACGCAGTCCCCATTTTCTATTTTCCAGGGACAAAAATTACACGACGATGAGCCAGTAAAAAAAGCCCAGGAATACATTGAAGAAAACTTCACTGAAAAAATTTCTATTGATGACCTGGCTAAAAATATAGCCCTTGGCCGTCGTAACCTGGAACGAAGGTTTAAAAAAGCAACCAGCAATACCCTGGCGGAATATATGCAAAGAGTGAAAATTGAAGTTGCCAAAAAAGGCCTCGAATCCGGTAAAAAAAATGTGAGCGAGGTGATGTATGAAGTGGGTTATAATGACAGCAAAGCTTTCCGAAACATCTTTAAAAGGCTTACGGGTATGAGCCCTGTAGATTACCGGAGCAAATACAATAAGCATGCTGCTGTTTTAGCCTGAGACTATTTATTATTTATCTCCCGGGTGGTATGTAATATTAGCATTGGCCTTTACATCCTCTTTATAAAAAAAGACATCTCTAAATTTTCCAGTTGCATACAAACCTGCCTGGTCAAAGAAATGCGGCGACGCCGGGTCACCACTCTCACCCCCCGCCAGCAAGGATTTTGCTTTTACCCTGGGTCCAAAATCAACAACGCAAATAAAACTATTACCACCCCAGCCATAGCGTTTTGCCGTACCGGCATAACGGCGGCTGGCAAAGGCCGGCAACATGCCCCATGTAGATGATACGTATGGCACCGCATAACTGGAAAGACTATCGTTAAAAGACGCTACTCTATTATTATCCAGGCGTTGGAAACGGTTAATGTCTCCCCAGGGAATTTTCCAGGTACCATAACGGGCATTCAATTCAAGCAGGGTTTCATGCAACGCATTGATTAAAATTTTGGCGTCTGTGCGTTGCAGGTATGTATGCATTTGCTCCACGAAACCTTCAACCGGCGTTTTAGGAACTGCAGCTATAAATGGAAGTAATTTTTCTCCGAGATGTATAGCCACGGTAAGGGCTACACTATTTATATCTACATTCCTGTCCCAGGAATCTAATAACCCCATGGCTTCATTCACCGCCTGCTCCTGTCGGAGGTTTTCATCGCTGTAGTAAGCATTATGAAGGGAAGGCAAAAGGCTGTCAAAAGCTACAAGGTGCCGGTCATAACCAACATCTATTAAGTCCTGCATAGAATATTTCTTTTTCATGGATAATATTCTCACGGCATTCAACCCACGGAAATTTTCTGCATCAGGGGCCATGTAAGGCAGGTAATCGCCCCGCCTGGGGCTGTAGGGACCGGCCGCAGTAAAAGGCGTTGAGTTACAGTTTTGCAACCAGCCACCAGGCGGGTTATAGACGTAAACAAGGTCTTCTATATTATGCGTGGCCAGCCATTCAGTTTTTTT
>JBDSWG010000060.1:0-6763 GCA_039926825.1 Ferruginibacter sp. | reverse complement strand
ATGCCCTGGATGGTAGCGTTCTTTGGCGTACTTGTAATACCACTTGGTGTCGTAAGTATCGTACTTATTATTTTACAACCAGTATCTGTCGGCTTTTGGTGTTCTATATGTTTGCTTACCGCTGTGGCCATGTTAGTGATGATTCCGCTTACGCTCGATGAAGTGGTAGCCATGATTCAGTTTATAGTGAAACGAACAAAAGAAGGTAAACCTTTCTGGCGTACTTTCTGGATGGGCGATACCATTGAAGGCGGAGGTAAAGATATGCGGACACCCAGTTTTATTGGCCCTCTGAATAAAACGATTCCTTCCATGGTATGGGGAGTCAATATTCCCTGGAATTTGCTATTATCAACAGTCATCGGGCTTGGGTTTATGTTTACACCCTTTTTGTTTTCAATACAAAAGCCCATCGCAAATCATTTTACCACCATCGGGGCCCTTATTGTAACATTTACAGTAATTGCTATGGCTGAGGTAGGTCGCACCTTAAGGTTTTTAAATATTGCATTTGCACTTTGGCTCATAGGCGCAACCCTATTTTTAAAAGACGGGGCCGGCTATGCCCTGTGGATAGCAATATCTTTCGGTGTTCTGCTGATAAGTTTAAGTATTCGCAAAGGTAAAATCAGGGAGAGCTATGGAACGTTTGACCGGTACATCATCTAAAGAAACAGTGAATACAACTAATTAGTCAGAATGAAAAAAAATCAAACAGACCAAGGCAGTAAGAACCCCCGAACCATGTTAGACAAGGAGGATTTTAACAACCAACATTCTGAGCATGATGACATCCGCTTAACAAAGTCAATTCAGACGGAGATGAAAAAAAATCAACAAATAAATTAAAATAATGATTATGAAATATAGAATAATTCTCGTTTTTAGTATCCTGATTCTTTTATTTGGCTGTGGTCCGTTTTCAGATCATCCGATGGGTAATGGAACAGCGTGGGCATCAGGTTCATTTAATTCCAATGGCAAGCAAATTTATTTCACAGGTACAAGTAAGTCGGGTACTGCAATCTCTTATAAAGGAGGCTCAACAACGGGAATGATGATGAGTGGTAACCTTGCTTGTGTATCCTGTCATGGAACTGATGCAACAGGTGGCAAACACACGATGAACATGGAAACGATGGATGCCCCGGATATACGTTGGGCTACCTTGTCAGGTGGCCATCATGGCAAAGTAGACGCTGACTCATTAAAACAGCACGATGAAGAGGTTTATACCTTCGAAAGCTTTAAAAATTCTGTTATGAATGGAAAACATCCTGATGGAGATGAGCTAAAAAAGGAGATGCCACGTTGGCAAATGAGTGATGCCGATTTGAAGGATGTAATGAATTATTTAAAGTCACTGAAATAGTGAAATTCAACAACCCTTACGATAAAATTATTGGACGCAATTGAAAAGCAAAAAAACCTTACTCATGCATAATTTATGAAAACATCACCTTTAAAAATTGTTTTTTTCGACATCGGCGGTGTGTTGCTTTCTAATGGCTGGGGACATGAATCAAGACAAAAAGCAGCCGTCCATTTTGGAATTGATTATCCTGAAATGGATGTTCTGCACAATTTTATTTTTAATGTTTATGAGATCGGAAAACTCACCCTGGATGAATATCTTAACACTGTAGTATTTCATAAAGAGCGCAATTTTTCGAGTGAAGACTTTAAGCAATTTATGTATTCGCAATCGTCCGAATTGCCCGGCATGATTTCATGGTTGAAGCAATGGAAGCACGAGCATCACAACTTTCCCATTATTTCCATCAATAACGAAGGAAGAGAATTGAATGATTTCAGGATAAATAAATTTAACCTGCATCAATGTTTTGATGCGTTTATTTCATCATGCCATGTGGGAATGCGTAAGCCTGACCCCGGAATATTTAATCTGGCATTGGGCATTGCCCAGGTAAAACCTGAACAGTGTATTTATTTTGATGACCGGCCCATGCTTGTTCAGGCTGCACAACGCCTCGGTATTAACAGCTTTCAACATCAGGGATTGGAATCCACTAAAAATATTTTAAACGATTTTATAAGTACATCTAACAAAAATAATTATGACAACTGACAAACAACTTTCATTTGGGATTATAGGCCTCGGCACAATGGGGCGCAACCTGCTTCTTAACATGGCTGAGCACGGGTTTGCTGTAGCCGGCTACAACCGGCATGAGGATAAAGTAGCGTTACTGATGAAAGAAAGTAATGGCAATGATGTTCATGGTTTTTCTGATTTAAAAGGATTTGTAAATAGTCTTAAAACCCCCAGAGCTATTATGCTCCTGGTTACTGCAGGCAAAGCGGTGGATGAAGTTATTGCAGAAATACTACCACTATTAAGTAAAGACGATATTATTATTGACGGCGGCAATTCTCATTACACAGATACGGAACGCCGATACAAAGACCTGGAAGAAAAAGGTTTTCGTTTTATTGGTATGGGTGTGTCAGGTGGAGAAGAAGGTGCACGCAAAGGGCCGAGTATGATGCCGGGAGGTGATAAAAAAGCGTACGATACGATAGCACACATTCTTGAAAAAATTGCCGCACATGTAAAGGGCGAACCTACGGTGGCCTATATGGGCGTACGCTCTGCCGGGCATTTTGTAAAAATGGTGCACAACGGAATTGAATATGCCCTTATGCAACTGATATCAGAAACTTATGAAATATTGCAAACCGGCCTGCATCTGGATGACAAAGAAATTCACAACTTGTTTGAAAAGTGGAACGCGGGCAGGTTGCAATCCTACCTGCTGGAAATTACACGGGATATTTTTGCCTATAAAGAACCTGGAGAAAACCACCTGTTGCTTAATGATATTAAAGACCAGGCCAAGGCTAAAGGCACAGGCAAATGGACTTCGCAGGCAGCCATGGACTTAAGCGTCCCGCTGCCGGTTATAGATATTTCTGTAGCCATGCGTGATTTGTCAAAGTACAAGACGTTGCGTACGAAAGTTTTTAAAAACTATCCAGGTTCAATAAAGACCATTTACCCTGGTAACAGAGATGAATATACTGCCCAGTTGGAAGAAGCATTTTATTTCGCCATGGTGTCTGCCTATGCGCAGGGCATGCACTTGCTTTACGGGGCCAATGAAGAATATAAATATGAGCTGAACCTCGGTTTGATTGCAAAAATCTGGCGTGGTGGCTGCATTATCAGGGCAGCGTTTTTGGAAGATATTTATGCTGCGTACAAGAGGGAACCAACATTGGAACATATATTTTTAGATAACTCAATCCGCGACAGTGTAACACATAGTATTTCCGGAATTCGGGCTATAGTTTCAGATGCTGTCAATTATGGCATCGCAGTGCCTGCCTACGCTGCGGCTCTCAGTTATTTCGACGATTTAAGAAATGAAAATATGCCTGCGAACCTCATCCAGGCGCAACGGGATTATTTTGGTGCACATACTTATGAGCTGATTGGAAAAGAAGGCGTTTTTCACACGGATTGGATTGCTACAGAGTGAAGGGAATATGTATAATACAGAATAGGAAATTTAAAAAAGAAAAATAACTCGTTACAATTAAATATAAAAAAATGAAACAAGAAAAAACTGATCAAAGCAAAAAGAAAACCCGTGACATGTTAGGCCTGGAGATGGGCGGTATGGAAAACCTGAAAACACATGAGGATTTTAATAACCAACATCCTAATGAACTTGATAATACTATTTTGAAAAAAGACAATGCAGGCGGAGACAAAAAAGTTTCAACAAATAAATTAAAACTTAAAACAAATGAAAAGTAAATATATTTTAACCCGAAGATTCAAACATTCTTTCCTGGTTTTTTTAAGTGTCTTCCTTCTCGGTGGGCTCTCATCACATTCGCAGGAATTAAAAAAAATGAATAACGATTCATTATCAGTCGAGACCAAAGCTGTAACCGAAAAACCTATTGCCGCACAGGAAAATGATAAAGAAAAAATGGGTGATATGTTCGTTCACCCCTTTCTTACGCATATGGCATTACCCGACCCGCCGGGGGAAATGAGCCTACGTACAACTGCTTTTCAGCAAAGAACAGATTCCACCGTAGAACAGGACCTGGCAATACATATTGAAGCAGGTTTACTACGTAACCTTGGACTGCATATAAGAAGCGATGGCATTAAAACATCTCCCTACTCTGAAGTAATGTTAATGTACAGTTTTCTTCACGATGCCTCTTATAGTAATGGATTAAGTGTGTTTGGCCAGATAAGTATTCCCACAGGACCGGGAGTTGAGTCCAACGCCCTGAAATACCTTTTTGGATTATCCGGGCGGTTAACTGCACAAAAAATAATGGTTATCGATGCAAATATACACTTCAATCTGGCCGATAAAATGGCTGAATATGAAAGCTCGTTTATTTTCAAAGCATCGAAAATGATTTATCCAGAATTGGAACTCAGGGGTGAAATAACAGAACATGAAACAAGTTTGTATTCTCTGCTAGGCCTTAAATTCAGGATAGCTGATGAAATGGCAATTGGAGCCGGGATTCAAACCGCTGTTTCAAGAGCAAGAGAGTATGATACGCAGGCCTTACTGACTTTTGGAATTGCATTCTGATAATCCGTGGTCTTCAATTTTTATTATTTATGCACCACGCAATAAATTATATAGAATGAAAAGATTACAACTGATACTAAACAATGCTCAAATTGAAAAGGGAGGTTATTTATGAAAAATATTTTTTTTGCATTAATAATGTGCATGCTTTTTTCACCCATCGTTACAATGGCGCAGGAGGGCGACGAGCCAAAAGAGAAAGTTGAAAAGGTAACGGAAAAGTTACTCCAAGAACAAACCCAAAGTGATAGCCCTGAGCACACGGAAGACACACAAACAAAAAAAGACTTTGCAGAAATCACCAAAGCTGTTGAAAAGGGCACGGTGCCTACCATAATAAAAGTGATTAGTTTAGCAGTTATCATTGCCGGTTTTGCCATTCTCTATTTACCCAGAAAGAAAAAGGAGGTATCCAATGGATAATAATGAAGAGGACACTGAATTGAAATGGAGTGTAAAAGACTTTAACTATCCCGTTCCGGCTCATGCAAAACAGTTTGGATATTCTGTGGGTGGGGTAACTTTTATCGGGTTTATTTTATTGATGATCACCGGTATTATAATGACGTTTTTTATTACACCCACCGTGGATGGGGCCCGTGATAGTATTATGGTTCTATCTTCAAAGCCCTGGGGCTTATGGCTCAGGTCATTTCACAGTTGGATGTCAGAAGCTTTTATTTTTCTAATTATTCTGCATATGACAAGAATTGTTTTTACAGGTTCTTACCGTGGAAGCAGAAAATCAAATTGGTTTTATGGTATTGGCTTGATGGTTATAGCATTTGCATTTTTATTTACCGGAAGCGTGGTTAAGTGGGACCAGGAAGGCTATGAAGCCTATATGCATGCAGTAGAGCAGGTAGACCTTTTGCCAGTGATTGGCCCGCCCATTTCCGCATTCATCCAGGGCACCACGGTGGTGATGAGGATGTTTGTAACACATACTATAGTTCTTCCCCTTCTTTTTTTCTTGCTTCTCATACCCCACCTGGTGTTAATGAAGTTGAATGGATTATCGCCTTTGCCTGGAAAAAAAGTAACACAAAAAATTAAACTTTCCACACACATAGGAAAAATATTCGGATGGAGTTTTATTATTTATGGCCTCATAAGTTTTCTGGCCATGCAATATCCTGCTGTATTATATCCCGGCCCTTACTCCGGTACAGAGATAACAAAACCACCCTGGATATTTTTAGTGCTCTATCAATTTGAAAATTGGTTTGGCATGAAGTACCTATCCGTTTTTCCACTATTAATGATACTTGGGTTAATATTACTACCCTATATCGATTCTAAAAAAGATGATTATTCCATAACAAGAAAAATAGTGGTTTGGAGTTATATAATTATTATGGCCATTTTTATTACCATGATAATAAATATAGCTATTACTCCGCCTGTTAAGCACCTGGGTTAAATTAAGAGCTTCACTAAAAACTTTTTTTTAGTGGGCACCGCCTTAAAAAAGCAGCACCTCGCCTTTTATTGAGGTTACTTCGGTAAACTGGTATAATCCGTTTTTGAATTATACCTTTCTTATGGTGCCGGGAATATTGGTATACCTGGTAACACTGGTAGGAGCATATTTGTGTGCCTTAAACATTGTAAAAGAAAAAGAAACAGGCACTATCGAACAGATAAATGTTACGCCAATAAATAAACGGCTTTTTATATTGGGCAAACTAATTCCAATTTGGGTCATAGGAATCTTCATATTTTTTATAGGATTTTTTGGTGTTAGCTGGTTAATTTATGGCATTGTTCCGCAAGGCAGCATTTTTTTGTTGTTTGCTTTTCTTTCTGTTTTCCTCATTGCTATATTAGGGTTTAGTTTATTATTTTCAACTTATTGCGAAACACAGCAACAGGCTATGTCAGTATCATTTTTCTTTATGATGATTTTCTTGCTGATGAGTGGCTTATTTACACCTGTTGACAGTATGCCCGAATGGGCTAAGTGGATTGCACGAAGCAATCCGGTAACTTATTTTATTGATGTAATACGAATGGTAGTTTTAAAAGGAAGTCGCTTTAATACTATTAAATACCACTTTCTGATAATGTTTGGATTTGCCGCCCTGTTTAATACATGGGCAATATTGAATTATAAGAAAATAACGTAACGGATAAAAAAATTATTTGGACATAAACTATTAATAAAGAAA
>JBDSWG010000059.1:0-4088 GCA_039926825.1 Ferruginibacter sp. | reverse complement strand
ACTGAAATGTCAATCTTTTCGCCATACCGCTCTTTCTCCAGGTCTATATAGTTTTGCATCACCTCCAATTCTTTTTCCAATAATACTTCATCCTCTTTACAATCATACAACATATAGCTTAGCAGAGATGAAAGTTTTAGTATCATCTGTGGCGTTTTGGGTGAATTTTCAAGAGCAAAAGAATAGATATTATTTAGCGTATTGAAAAGAAAATGAGGATGCAGTTGTGCCTTTAATACCTGGAGTTGTGCTGTCATTTTTTCCTGCATTACCTCCGCCAATTCCCGTTGTTTCAGCACCCATCGTTTTGTAAGAGAAGATATGGTCATACATCCCGCAGTGGTGGTTAGGCAGAGGAAACTTATCGGATCATATAATATTTTATAAGTTAATAATGGAAACCCGGCCCATTCAAGCACAGGCATAAATACATAACCCCTATAAAATGCAGTTAAAAACCAGCCTCCGATTCCCCAGCAAATGATAAATACGAGAAACTTAAAAATTTTATATTTTAATAATAGGCGTGGCACAACGATATACATAATTGGATAGTTGAAGGCCATAAACACCGGAAGCCATATCAGCATCTTAAATGCATTGTGCAAAAATTCAAAATTAATCGAGGTCCAATAGAAGGTCCACACCAGCAAATAACAGAACCAATATGTGAAGTGCCGTGCAAGCCTGAATTTAGGAGAGAAGACGAAATCGTTGACTGTTGGTTTTACCATAGTTACCAGTTTGCTTACACAATTTACTAATTTATGTGCGCTTGAAAAGACAAACCGACGAACAACAAGTATTGCCGATAAACGACAGCAAACAGTGACAAAAACCACGTCAGGCAAAGTTTAGCTTTATGTCATTCGTTGTCTGCCTTTGTCGATTTTGTTTGGAAAGAGGAACGCTGTAGTCCTACCTTTTCAAGGTCATTTATTTTTTAATCAATAAACCTAGTTTTATGTATTCTCTCTCCAAATTTAAATTTATTGTGATACTACTTCTAGTAATCACTTTTAGCGCTTGCCAGAAAGAAGCGAGCCTTACACCTGCTGTTGATCCTGTTTTCCAGGCTCATAGCATTCAAACAAATGGTCATCTAAAACAAACTAAAACGTATTCTTCTGAAGTGGCTGTGGCCTGGCTTGATCAGCAGTTGAAGATGTTTAAAATACCATTTGCTTTTGGTGCTGTGCCTCCCACTGACCGGGCATTTGCATATGCGGGCATTGCACTTTACGAAGCCGTTATGCCTGGCATGCCTTCTTATCAATCGTTGGGCGGACAGTTAAATGGATTTCCAACTTCATCCAATCCACTCCCTGTCACAACACCTGGAATGGCCTATAACTGGGCGGCAAGTGCGAATGCTGCGCTAGCTCAAATCAATCGCAGGTTATTTACCGGTGCTGCAGCGCAAACATCAATCAATAACCTGGAAGCCAGTTTGCAAAATCAAATTGCTGTAAACACGGATCCGCAGGTTATGCTGCGCTCCGTGGAATATGGACAGGCTACAGCAAATGCCGTATGGGCCTGGGCGCAAGGAGATGGCACCAGCCTTATAGCAATGCAAAGCCCGTATGTAATACCCGTAGGATTTGGAAATTGGGTAAACACTTCTCCCGGATCGCCTGCAAATCCATATCATAACCTTCGCAGGCAGATGGTACCAGGTAGCCGTGTAGGTGCCGCTGCACCTGGGCTTCCTTTTCAATTCAGCACAAGCAACGGATCAGCTTATTATAATATGGCAAATGAAGTTTCACAAATATTACAACATCTCACTCCGGAGCAAAGGAACATTGCACTTTACCAACGCGAGGGTGGAGTCGTAAATGGTGGAAGCTATGGTGGTGGTGCTTCACTTGCAGGGCAAATGGCAGCTGTTATAACAAAAGCGAATGCGACACTGGATGTAGCAGCAGAAATTTATGCAAAAGTTGGCATTGGTTCCTGGGAAAGTCTTACGCTTACATTCATTCAGAAGTACCAATTCCTCGTAATGCGCCCCATCACATACATCCAGGCCAATATTGATCCAGGCTTTACTACCTTATTTGCTACACCACCATATCCGGAATACCCGGCCGGCCATCCTACAAATGGTGGCATGCTCGCAACCATGCTTACAAGCGTACTGGGCAATAATTTTTCTTTTGATGTAGATTATTATGGTGCTTCAAACTGGGGTGCAAATGCACTGCCTGCCCGTCATTACAATTCTTTTGAAGAACTCGCACAGGAAATGGCGATAGCAAGGGTTTATGCGGGGATACATTATAAACCTGCAGTTTTCGATGGTACGATTTTAGGTAAAAAAGTAGCGGGAAACATTTTAAATAATATACATTTTAAGAAATAAAGAATCTGCTTTTTGAGTTTGCTTTAATTTTAAAAAAGCAGATACTGGAGAGATGAAAGTGGTTGTCTCAATTGGGGCAGCCTCTTTTTTATTTTTGTAATTAGTTAATACAGGCTTAAGAGAAACATAAAAAGTTGATAAGAAGGCACTGTGATAGCTTGCCGCTGGTGAGGTTAGCTATGTGGCTAAAAGCTATGATGCAATTTTCGTGGGTTGTTTGTATGATGATGCCGTTGCAAAAACCCGCCTCGACCCAAGTAATAAAAAATCAGTTCCATCTCATTTAAGAAGTATTTATGAAGTCATTACTGCTATTCATCATCTCTATTAGAATTGCAAATAAGAAACACAAAAAAATTCACCAGAACAAAGTTGTTCCTTCACTTTTTGACTGGGCGATTCAAATATTTTAAACAAATAAGGAAAATTATTTGAACATTTTTATTTGCTGCATGGCCGCCCTAACATCTTTTACCGGGCGCTTGCACACTTTATCCTGGCATACATATATGGTAGTCTCCCCTTCCACAAATTTATTTTCCAGCAATTGCAGGCTTGACTTTTCTTTTGTTCCCATAAGAAGAATATTGGGAAGGTAATACGCCCCTATCTCCTCCCGCGTTCTTTCTACATCTTTGCCTACAATAGCCACTTCATACAAACCGCTCACAATAGCGGCTTCTAATATGCCCCAGTTCGGATAAAAATAAATTTGTTGCTGCAGGTTTTTTTGAACATTCAGTAACATTTGCGTTGCCCTTTTTATTTGCACCTCATCACTAAAAAAGTGACCTAAATAAAAAATATTTTTTGCCATTTCAGAATTAGAAGAAGGAATGACATTATCAGCTATTTCCATTTTTCGTGCAATAAGATTCGAATGTTCATTATGTGTATAATAAAACAAACCGGAAGCATTATTATAAAAATGCGTTTGTGTGTAAGCCGCCATATCATTGGCTTTATGCAGCCATTTTTCATCAAAAGTGGCCTGGTACAAGTTTATAAATGCCGAAATAGTGAAGGCAAAGTCATCTAAAAAACCTTCAATAGAAGATTTCCCATTTTTATAATTGCGTTTTATTTCGTTATTCCCTTTAATAGCTTTAAGCGATAAGAAATTTGCATTTTTAATGGCGGCCTCCAAAAACTTTTTTTCACCAAATGCGCTGTAGGCATCTGTATATCCGGTTACCATAAGCGCATTCCAGGCAGTTAATATTTTATCATCCAGGTTTGGATGCACCCTTTTATTGCGAACGCTTAGAAGTGCTGATTTACCGGCGTCTATTTTTTCTTTGAGCTGTTGTAAAGTAATTTTAAATTTTGCTGCTATTGCTTCATCAGGCATTCTTCTGAATAAAATATTTTTATGATGTTCCCAGTTTCCAGCTGCTGATATATTATAATAATCCATAAAAAGAACAGCATCGTTGCCCAGAATTTTTTCAATCTCATCTTTCGTCCACACATAAAACTTTCCTTCTTCACCTTCGCTGTCTGCATCCAGGGATGAATAAAATCCGCCTTCAGGAGAAGTCATTTCTCGTTCAATAAAATCAAGCGTTTCATAAACAACTTGTTTATACAGGGGATTTTTTGTTTGTTGAAAAGCGTGCGCATATAAACTTACCAGTTGGGCATTATCATACAACATTTTTTCAAAGTGAGGCACATGCCAGTCAGCATCCGTAGAATATCTTGCAAAACCACCACCGGC
>JBDSWG010000058.1:0-8242 GCA_039926825.1 Ferruginibacter sp. | reverse complement strand
ATTCCCGGCGCCACTTCGCTAAAACCCATAGCCAAAGCAGAAATTTTCCGGTAGTAGGTGATAAGGCAATCCCTGCCATCCAGCGGATTTACTGTTATTGCTTACAAGACCTTTTTTCTAAAAACTTCCTGATGCTGAGGGCACAATTGCTACACGTCATTCCATCAACTTTCCACGTCACTTCTTCCATTTTACAAATTTACTTCAATGCGGCAAGGGCAATTTACCAGATATGAAAATTTATCTTTGCATTATGACCCGGCAATTTATCCTTCAAAATATATCGGAAGTAGCCGCAGCTTTCCTGGAAGTAGCTCCACGTGGCGTTATAGCTTTTCATGGAGACATGGGGGCTGGTAAAACGACTTTTATTTCTGCGCTGTGCAGGCAATTGGGTATAGAAGATAAGGTGAGCAGCCCAACTTTTGCCATTATCAACGAATATGGCGGTGACGTAGCAGCGCCTGTATACCACATGGATTTCTACCGCGTAAAAAATGAAAAAGAAGCACGGGATGCCGGCGTTGAAGAATATTTTTATTCCGGGCATTATTGTTTTGTAGAGTGGCCCGAAAAAGCCGGCAATTTATTGCCAGAAAACACCTTGCATTGCCGCATAGAAACTATAGATGATATTACAAGAAAGCTCCAAATAATATTGTAATTTGTCCCGGTACAAATAACTATTATGGCAAAGGAAAAACCATTCGTTTCCCCCTCACTCAGGTATGAAACGCTGGAAGAAACACTGGATGTAAAACCTCATACAGAAAGAATGTGCATTGGCATTCCACGGGAAGATTCATTTAATGAAAACAGGATTGCCCTCACGCCCGAAGCCGTGAGTGTTATTATTGCCAATGGCCACGAGGTTAATGTGGAAACCAATGCCGGCGAAGGAGCGCATTATACTGATAAAGATTATAGTGATGCCGGGGCAAAAATTCTTTATGATAAAAAAGAAGTGTTTAATTGCGAAATACTGGTGAAAAGTGCGCCGGTAAGTGATTCTGATTGTGAATTCCTGAATCCAAATCAATATATTATTTCTCCAATTCACATGGCTGTCATGAAAAAAGAGACCCTGGCCAAAATGATGGAGAAGAAAATTACAGCGCTCAGTTTTGAAAACCTGAAAGATGATACGGGCCATAATCCTATCGTAAGAAGTATGAGTGAAATTGCCGGTAGTGCCGTGATGTTAATTGCGGGCCAATACCTGAGCAATGCGAATAATGGCAAAGGCGTGTTGGTTGGGGGAATTAGTGGTATTCCACCCACAAAAGTTATCATCATTGGTGCTGGAATAGTAGGTGAATATGCTGCCCGCACAGCCCTGGCTATGGGTGCCAGCGTAAAGATTTTTGACAACAGTATTTACCGCCTCAAGCGCCTGCAGAATAATATCGGTGGAAGGTTATGGACTTCTGTAATGGAACCAAAAATTTTAGCGAAACAATTAAAAACCTGCGACGTGGCTGTTGGTGCCCTGAGTGGTGCCGGCGGCCGCACACCGGTGGTGGTATCAGAAGAAATGGTGAGCAACATGCGGCCGGGTAGTGTAATCGTAGACGTGAGTATAGACCATGGCGGTTGCTTTGAAACCAGCATGGTGACTTCTCATAAAAAACCTGTGTTTAAAAAATATGACGTCATTCATTATTGCGTGCCCAATATTCCCAGTGGCTTTGCCCGCACCGCCTCCCAGGCCATCAGTAATGTACTTATGCCTCTCTTGCTGGAAACGGCTGAAGACGGCGGCATAGAAAATGTTGTCTGGCACAAGCTGAACATCCGCAGCGGCATTTATTTATTTAAAGGAAGCCTCACAAATTTTTACCTGAGCGAAAGGTTTCACCTCAAGTATACAGACCTTAACCTGCTCATTGCCAGCCGGCGGTGATTAAGCAGTTTTAAATTGTTGCAGGGATATCATTTCTGCGCAACTTTCATATTCATGCTTTTCATTGCTGCTGATGATGATAGGAATTCACAGGAAATATTTTTTCCAAGGAATTTGTATAGAAACAATTAGTTTATTATTTTTAATGAATGTTAAGCAAATTTGAACAAAAGTTTCGTTTAACGAAATTTATACCAAACCTGATTTAGCTATGAAAACTTTAATCTTTACCAACAAATTAGCCTTTTATGAAAACAGTTTGTTTATTTTTATTTACTTTTCTGATAAATTTTGATTTAGAAGCACAAAATCTTTCAGAAGTAAACGGTACTTTAAAATTTAGGACTCTTTCAATATATGAACAATATGCTGAAAACGATTCTAGTGAATTTTAACTGGAATCTTTTTCAAAAAACTCTTCAACTTTAACGACTTTGTCAGAACTTCCGAATGCGGAATTTGATACAATAACGCCAAGATTTATTCAGCTTATTTTGAATGTTGATAAGATTGTTGTTTTAGGCAACTTTATGGTAAAAATAGATTTAGAAAATCATTTCGGCATGGCAATCAATGCAGATTTACCTAATGCATATAATTTTTTAAAAAACAATGACTCAAATGCTGTCGATATGATGGTATTTACAGATGAAGAAGATTATGTTTTTGATATTTTAGAAGCCATTGATGAAGGGTCACTTCAACAAAGGGATTATAAAATTGCAAAGCTAGACCCAGAAGGAATTCTGAGAAAATGTAAAGGTGCAAAAAGATTAAAAGATAATGGTTTAGAAATATGGGATAGAAGAGATATGGGTAAAAACTATTGTGGTGTTACATATTTTGGAATTGATAATAAAGTTGTGTATCAAAAGTTTATAATTTTTTTTAGTTTGCATGCAAAAATGTTAAGTTTGTATTCTTGTAATGGAAAACAATGGCCTTCTCGGGCTTTATATGATCAAGCAACATTAAAATTAGTAGTGAATGCTAAATATGTAAAGGTTAATAGTTGCGATTTTGAATGGAATAAATCTTTTAATCGGGATCAATGCGATTTAACATTTGGTTATTGGGTTATCCATTGGCGCGGATACCGTGGTAGTAGGGCTTTAAAAAAATATGATTTTTCTGCGAATTTTTATGTGAAGCATTTCTCTGGGGCAAGCCCGAATTGTCTAATATCTGACTTTTACTCATCTCGTGGATATAGTATTGCAGATGGTTATTAACTTATCTGAAATTCATGCATTATATTAATATGCGAATAATTACTCTATCAATTCTGATATCATTTTGCAGTAAAATTTATTGCCAGTCGCTATTTGTAACTCCAGGTATAACTGGCCAATTTTCGTATTTTACAACTGCTAAAAATAAAAATTCTGATTTTTACAATCCTCCCAAATTCAATGGTTCCTGGTTTGTTGATTTATTACTCAAGAATACAACATTCACAGTAAAAGTTTCTATGAAAGAATCAGTTTTAGGTAGCAGCTTCCGTTTGAAAACTGATTTTGGAAATGATACCAGTTTAGGCTATCACTTTGTCGGTAACGCACAAGGATTTGATCAAATGGTTTTAAGTTTTCAATTGCAAAAAAATATAGAGTTTAAAAAATTTAAACATTCTGCATTTCTTTTATTTTACGGATTTGGTGCAGGGGTTGGGTTTAATCGCACACAAAACTACTATGATTCCAGCTTGTCTGACTACTCTTTCCAAAGAGACAATATTTATAATTATGTGAAATACAGAACCTCTTTCAGGCGTAGGGGTGCAGGAATTTTTATTTGTCCTTCCATTGGGGCGGAATGGCTTAACGGGAAAGGCAAAACTATATTAATATCAGAATTATATGCAGATTTAGGGCTTGCTAAAATGTTACATATTAATGTTGATTATGAATATGGAACATATACAAATCCTCCTAAGACCAGGCATGTACCGAACCAGGAATTAAATGCTGCTGGTTCTACAATAGGGTTAAAAATCGGCGTTCCTATCCGGCTTTTAAATTTTTCAAAACGCTAAATTTTATAATTCGCTATTTCTATCATTTCTCCACAGCTTTCATATTCATGTTTTTCATTGCTGCTGATAATAACCAGTTTTTCTTTGGTTTGGGTAGATATGAGCTGCCGGTACAATGCAATGCCTTCTTCATCTAAATTACTAGTGGGCTCATCTAAAAATAACACAGGTGTCATGCTGAAAAATGCCTGCGCCATCTTGAGGCGCTGTTTCATCCCACTGCTATAATAACGTATTTGTTTTTGCGCTGCATGTGCCAGGCCTACCTGTTGCAGAATATCGGTTTCATTAAATTTTAAGGGCTTAAAGGCTTTGTGAAACTGCAGGAATTCCAGCCCGGTAAGTTCTTCAATTAAATCTAAGTATGGAGCACAGAAGGCAATTTCTTTATAGGCCAGTTCCGGCATTACAGGCTGAGTTTGTTCCGCATATTCTATATTTCCCTCACTCTGTAAAACTGCACCCGCTATCACTTGTAAAAGTGTAGATTTCCCGGAACCGTTTGCGCCTGTAATGGCGTAATGATTGGGGCTTTTAAAGCTATAATTTATATGGCGGAAAATCCATTCCCGGTTATAGCGTTTACCCGTATTGGTAAGTATGATATCCATCAGGAAAATAACGTTACTCTTCCTCGGAACTGTTTTTACCGAAGCGCTTGATAATGCCCCTGCCACTGTCGCGGATAAAGGTGAGAATTTCATCCCTTTCGTCGGATGCTTTTATTTCTTCTTCTATAAAATTAAGGGCCTGCGAGGTGTTCAGGTTCTTATTATAAATGATGCGGTAAATATCGAGGATGTGGTTTATCCTGTCCAGTGAAAAACCTTTACGTTTTAATCCGATAGAATTTACACCCGCATAACTTAAAGGTGTGCGCCCGGCTTTTATATACGGTGGCACATCTTTGCTTACAAGGGAACCACCGCTTACAAAAGCATGCTGGCCGATGTGTACAAACTGGTGTATGGCACACATGCCTGCCAGGATGGAATTATCTCCTAAAATAACGTGCCCCGCCATCTGCGTGTTATTACTCATGATGCAGTTATTGCCTACAATGCAATCATGGGCTATGTGGCTGTAAGCCATAATGAGGCAATTGTCACCCACCTTAGTTGTCCACCTGTCTTTGCTTCCACGATTGATGGTCACCATTTCCCTGATGGTGGTATTATCACCTATTACAACAGTAGTATCTTCACCTTCAAATTTTAAATCCTGGGGTATGGCCGCAATAACGGCTCCGGGGAAAATGCGGCAGTTTTTACCAATGCGTGCACCTTCCATTATGGTAACATTACTTCCTATCCAGGTGCCTTCACCCACTTCTACATTCTGGTGTATGACGGTAAAAGGATCCACCTTAACGTTTGTTGCCAGCTTTGCATTTGGATGAATATACGTGTGCGGGTGAATCATAAACAGGGTTAAAAATAATTCTCTTTATCTTTTTACAAGTTGGGCAGTAAACTCTCCTTCTGTGCAGAGCTTATTACCTACGTAAACGTTGCCACGCATAGCGCAAATACCGCGGCGTATGGGTTCCATCAATTCCATTTTTAAAATCATGGTATCTCCCGGAATCACTTTTTGTTTGAATTTACATTTATCAACTTTTATAAAGTACGTGTCATACTCGCCTTCGGGCATAGCATTAATTGCCAAAATACCACCGGTTTGTGCAAGCGCCTCTACTTGCAATACGCCCGGCATTACCGGGTTGCCGGGAAAATGTCCCTGGAAAAAATATTCATTGAAGGTTACATTTTTAATGCCTACAATCTGGGTATCAGTCAGCTCTATAATTTTATCTACTAATAAAAAAGGAAAACGGTGCGGCAATGTTTTTTCTATTTGCTGCAGGTTATATATCGGTTCCCGGCTGGGGTCATATACCGGAATATCTTTGGTGTGTTTATTTTTTTTGATGTACTGCTTTATTTTTTTTTGCAAATTCCACGTTACTGCTATGCCCGGGCCGGTTGGCAATAATGTGAGCCTTAATGGGATAGCCGATAAGCGCCAGGTCTCCGATAACATCCAGGAGTTTATGGCGGGCCGGCTCATTAGGAAAACGTAGCTCCAGGTTATTTAAATACCCTTCACTTTTTATTTCCACCTTCGTTCTGCCAAAGGCTTTGGCGAGACGTTTCATTTCTTCTTCCGTTACGGGTTTATCTACTACTACAATTGCATTATTAATATCTCCTCCTTTTATGAGGTTATTATCTATCAGCGTTTCCAATTCATGCAAAAAACAGAAAGTGCGGCAGGGAGCAATTTCTGCGGCAAATTGTTTCATGTTTTTAAGGGAAGCGTGTTGCGTACCCAGTACCGGGCTATTAAAATCTATCAGCGTGGTAATTTCATAATTTGTAGCCGGCAAGGCGGTCATTTCTACCCGCTTTTTTTCATCATAAAAAGTAATGTTGGTATCAATGGTATACCAGGCTTTGGCAGCATCCTGCTCTACAACCCCGGTTTTGTTTATAATGTCCACAAAGGGATGGCTGCTGCCATCTATGATGGGAATTTCGGGTCCATTTATTTCTATCAGGCAATTATCTACACCAGTACCCACCAGTGCTGCCAGTACATGTTCTACTGTGCTGATTTTAACCTCACCCTGTTCCAGCGTTGTGCCTCTCGAAGTATCCGTAACCAAGTCACAATCTGCTTTAATTGGGGGAGTGCCGGCCAGGTCTGTGCGTTGAAAATGAAATCCATAACCCGGGTTAGCAGGTTTTAGGCACATGTCTACACGTATGCCGGTATGTAAGCCAGTTCCTGAAATTTTTATAGATGAACTGAGTGTATGCTGTTTGTCCGGGTTAAAATTTTTATCCATACCTAAAAAGAAAATTTGCGCAAAGATATTTACTTTTTCCCAGCAGAAGCAGTGCCTATTCCCGGCCCTCTACTAACTTGTTGACGAGGCTTTCTAACGCTTTAATTCTTTTTTCCAACTCAGGTAAATTTCGCAAGGCTGCCTGGCTGCGTAGTGCAGCGGTATAATCAAACGCCGGGGAGCCGGTAACAGCAGTATTCGGTATTTTGATGGATTTACTTACACCACTCTGACCATTTATCTTGCTGCCATCAGCAATTTGTATATGTCCTACTATTCCGGCCTGGCCGCCAATCATAACATTTTTACCAATTTTGGTACTCCCACTGATTCCGGTTTGTGCGGCCACAACGGAATTGCTGCCAATTTCTACATTATGTGCTATTTGTAACAGGTTGTCCAGTTTGGCCCCGGTGCGAATGATGGTACTGCCAATCGTGGCCCTGTCGATAGCAGCATTGGCGCCAATTTCTACATTGTCTTCTATTACCACGTTACCAATCTGGGGCACTTTACGATACTGGCCATCTGCCTGGGGAGCAAAACCAAATCCATCGCTGCCGATGACTGTGCCAGCATGTATCACCACATTTTTACCAATAATGCAATCATTATAAATTTTTACACCCGCATGTATAAGACTGTTATTGCCAATTTGTACATTATCGCCGATATAGGCATTGGGAAAAATCTTGACCCCGTCGCCAAGAATGGTTTTATTGCCGATGTAGGCAAAAGCGCCTACATAAATATTTTCACCCAGGCTGGCAGTGGCATCTATATATACAGGCTGCTGTATCCCATTTAATTGTTGTGTTTGTAGCTTCTGGTAAGTTTCCAGTAAAGTTGCAAAAGAACTGTATGCATCTTTAACCCGGATGAGTGTGGCGGCTACGGGCTTCTTCAGTACATAAGTTTCATTCAGGATGATGACAGATGCTTTGGTACTGTATAAAAATTCTTCGTATTTAGGATTTGCAAAAAAACTTAACTGGCCCTTTGCGGCTTCTTCTATTTTACCAAAGGAATCCACTGAACAGGCCGGATCTCCTTCAATTTTTCCATCTAAGATTGCTGCTATCTGCGTTGATGTAAATTGCATGCTGTCGTTATAAAGTCATCTGATAAAACAAATGTAATATTTTTCAACCTTGCCCCTCAGGTTTTCATTTATGAGGGCGTGGTCTACTTCTGAAATATCTTTCACACTCCCATCTTTGAATAAAATCTGTATGTGCTCATTTTCAAAATTGTACGTGCTGCTGCTTGCAAGCCCTGTAAAAACAAGCCAGGAGGCTTCTTCGGCTGATAAGTTTAGCTTCCGTGAGGCCGTCTGTAGCATTTTTTGAAGCAAGCTTTCTTCTACCGGTTCATTAAAATATTTTACTTTAAGCAGGTTTCGGTTGAGGATGCCCTGGCTGAGGTAAGATAAAACCGTGTCCGGGTGCGAAGC
>JBDSWG010000057.1:0-4101 GCA_039926825.1 Ferruginibacter sp. | reverse complement strand
TACTGGTAAGGCCGAGCGGCGCATAAAAAGTGGAGGCAGCATATTGATCCAATGTCGTACCAGTAATGCTTTCTACAATTTTACCTAAAAGAATAAAATCATTATCACTGTAAACATATTTTCCTGATGGCCCAAGAGGGCTTTGCAAAATCCGGCGGTACATGGTATCCTTCCAGGAATTGCGCATAAACATGGAGGTAGCTACCGGTATAGCAAATGAATCTTTTGATTCTACATTACTGAAATAACCATACATAGGCACGCCGTTTTTATCCAGTGTTTCACGATGGAAAGGAATAAAAGCTGATAGCCCACCCTGGTGGATGAGCATTTCTTCCACGGTAATTTTTTCTTTGTTGCTTCCTCTTGTCCAGGGTAAATAATCACCCAGGGTTTTCTTCAGATCCAATTTTCCTTCATCATATAGCTTCATCAGGGAGATGGTAGTGGCGCAAATTTTTGTAACAGAAGCCATATCATAAACCGAATTAATTTTTACTGGCGTAGAGTCCTGGAAACTTACTGTTCCAAAAGCTTTTTCATAAGCAAGTTTTCCATCTTTTAGAGCTAAAACAACACAACCCGGTATTGCTTTTTTTGCAATCGCATCTGTTACGATAGAATCAATCGTATTCAGTTTTAGCGAATTTGCTGCAATCGCATTAGCGTTCATCCATTCAAAAGTATGGGCAGATGCAATGCCGCGGCCATATTGAAGGCTGTCACAAACGGTAACGGGTAAACTGCCTTTATATGAAAGTTGCCCTGCAAGCAAGGAGACAGCGGTAGCCTGTGTAACCGGGTCATCTTCGTAACAAACCACCAGGTTGGGTGCATTGCACCAGTTGCGTGCCGCATAAGCATTGGCAAACTGGAATAAAATAGTTTTGGAGGCGGGCAATTGCTTTACGAGGCTAATGATGCCGGCACCCAATCCAAAATTTGAAGCTGGCGACCGGCCCAGGTTGTGAATGCCTACAATGAAACGGGTATAATCTGTGGTGCTGTTCACAATAGCCGTGGCACCTTCCAAAGATAAATTTGACGGGGCATAGAAAACGTGGGCTTTATATTTTGCCTGTAACTGGCGGCCAAATTCATTCAGGGTATCAGTTCCCGTTAGTATGACGGCGATTTTTTCTCTCTTCTTATATTTCAGGGGAAAAAATAAATCATCTGTTTTAGTCACCAGCGTTATTGCATTTTCTGCCACTAATTTTCGCATAGATAAAATGTCTTTATTTAAATCAGCCGCCAGGTTATTAGTATTTATGGGTTGCAGGTTGGGTAAGGCATATAAATATTTTGCCAGCAACACTTTTTTGCAATGCAATTCTATATCATTCCAGGAAAGGCGGCCCTGCTTTATGGCCTCCTGAATTTTATCCAGGGCTAGTGGTACATCACCGGGCAGGCAAAGCATATCGTTGCCGGCTATAAGAGAAAGTACAGAAGCTTCACCATCAGGGAAAAACTTTTTCACGCCCTGCATTTCCAGGGCATCGGTAAATGTAAGGCCGGTAAAACCAAGAGAAGTGCGTAATAAACCATTTACATTAGCAGGGCTCAGTGAGGTAGCGCGGTTGGGCGTACTGTCAATGGCAGGAATAAACAGGTGCGCTACCATCATGCTGGCGACGCCGGCATCTACCAGTTTCCGGAAAGGGTAAAGCTCCAGTGAATCCAGTTGTTTCATCGATTTATTGATGACGGGTAAGTCATAATGAGAATCTACTGAGACATCGCCATGGCCGGGAAAATGCTTGGCACAGGCCATCACGCCCAGGTCCTGCATACCGCGGGTGTAGGCTAAACCAAAAGACGCTACCTTATATTTATCTTCTCCAAAACTGCGGTCATTTATTACCGGGTTATTAGGGTTGTTATTAATGTCAATGACCGGGGCATAATTCACGTGAATGCCTAAACGCCGGCATTGCTCTGCCACGATATTTCCATATTTATAAACAACGCCTGCATCCTGCATCGCACCCAACATCATTTGCCTGGGCAGTGGGAGTACACTATCCAATATCCGCATACCGACCCCCCATTCTGCATCTATGCAGGTAAGCAACGGTGTACGGGCCATAGCCTGCAAACGGTTCAACGTTTCTGCCTGTCGCACAGGCCCACCCTGGAATAAAACCAGGCCCCCAATGTTGTACCGGCGAATAAGATCTTCTACTTCCGCATCCAGGAAAATAACTTCGCGGGCACTGTTCATAGATGACAAACGCACCACCATAAGCTGGGCTATACGCTGCACCGGCGTCAGGCTGTTATAAACACTATCGCTCCATTTTTTTGCTGCCATGCTGGTGCCGGCAGGATATTGAGAAAATGCAGGAGAAATAAAAAGGGCCAGGAAAACCGGGAGTAATAATTTTTTCATGATGTAAGTCTGTGCGTTAGGTGACTGGATACCAGGATAATAAATTTTTTCCTGGCCGCCTTATCCTGCAAAATACTATGTTTTTGAAACCAATAATTTATACGCCGTTTTTTTTAACGCTGCATATTAAAATTTTATTGGCCCGGGAGGAAACTATAACGTGGGTAAGAGGAATTTTTATCCCGCTATTATCGTGTAAATTTGCAGGCTAAAGCCGCATTTCCATTGCCTGATATAATACAATTACTGCCTGATAACATTGCCAACCAGATCGCCGCAGGCGAAGTGATACAGCGGCCTTGCAGTGCGGTAAAAGAATTATTGGAAAATGCCGTAGATGCAGGAGCAGATGAAATTAAACTTTTCATTGGCGATGCTGGCAAAGCCCTGGTGCAGGTGATAGATAATGGAAAAGGTATGAGTGAGACGGATGCCCGAATGGCATTTGAAAGGCATGCCACCTCCAAAATAAAACAGATAGATGATCTCTTCCGCATCAAAACGATGGGATTTCGGGGTGAAGCCCTGGCCAGTATTGCAGCGGTGGCGCAAGTAGTCCTCACTACTAAAAGAGAAGAAGATACAGCAGGCACATCCATATCCATAGAAAATAGTATTGTTATGAGCCAGGTGCCTGCGGCTATGGAAACAGGTACGAGTATTTCTATGAAGAACCTTTTCTTCAATGTACCGGCCCGCCGGAATTTTTTAAAAAGCAATGCTTCAGAGTTACGGCATATTGTAGACGAATTCATACGGGTGGCTATGGCATTTCCGAATGTTTTTTTCTCACTGACATCTAACGGGCAACAGGTTTTTCACCTGGAAAAAGGAAGCCTGAAGCAACGTATCATTCAAATATTGGGAAACAGTTACCAGGCAAAGCTGGTGGCCGTGCAGGAGCAAACAGATTACCTGAATATTACCGGGTTCGCAGGCAAACCGGAAACGGCAAAAAAGACGCGGGGTGACCAGTATTTTTTTGTGAACAGCCGTTTTATCAAAAGTGCTTATCTTAATCATGCGGTTATGAATGCTTTTGCTGAAATGATTCCCCGCGATAGTTACCCGATGTATGCCTTGTTCATTGACCTGGATCCGGCACAACTGGATATAAATGTGCACCCTACAAAACAGGAAATAAAATTTGAAGACGAAAAGATTGTATATGCATTTGTACAGAGTGCTGTTAAGCATGCGTTGGCACAATTTAGCATAACACCCACGCTGGATTTTGAACTGGATGCCGGCATTGAAGGCTTATCTTCTATTACGCAACCTGTGAGTGAAGAAAGAAAATCTGCTGCGGGAGCTTCACCGCTTTTCCAGGCCTTTACACAAAGAAACCAGGCACATTTTATTGAGTCTAAATCTGAACTTCGTCACTGGAAAGATTTTTATACACCGGGAGAAAACGTTGCTGAGAAAATTTTAAAACCTAATCCAGTTCTGGAACCAGCAGATTATTCCAATAAAGCTATGTTGCAACTGCACCAGGCTTACATTATTTTCCAGGATGATGCCGGCTATTTACTCATTAACCAGCAAAATGCACATGAGCGGGTTTTGTATGAAAGATTCCAGGCAGCTATGGATGGCAAACCCATCGCCACACAACAAAGTTTATTTCCTGTAAATATTGAACTCACACCCGGTGATGCGGTTTTATTGAAGGAGTTGATACCGGATATGCATAACCTTGGTTT
>JBDSWG010000056.1:0-12020 GCA_039926825.1 Ferruginibacter sp. | reverse complement strand
AATCAACCCAACCCACCACGCCTTTAATATAAGGATGAGCATCAGCCAATGATTTTAAAAACAACGTTTCACCTTCACTTTGCTCTGCCTGCACGGCAACACAGCCGTCTATACCTGCATGGGCAAGAGAGGATAATAGCATTTCAGGTAAATAATTTTTGTGCAAAATATTCATGCCTTCCATCCAGGTGTCCCGAACGGGGTCGTAATTCCAGAAATGAACATGTGCATCAATCTTCATTGCAAATTATTACAGGCTGAAAATTTTATCCATGATTATCCATTTTTCTCCGGGCTTTGCTGTTGGTAAAGCCTGCTGATATTTCCACATCAGCGCTTCCCATTTTTGCACGGTTTCATTTGCTGCATCCATGGCAGATTTTTTTTCAAAACTAAAATCTGCTCCTGCTTCCAATATCATAAAGAGTCTATTGCCTGTGCGATAAATTTCTAAGTTTTCAATAGCAGCATTTTTTATGCTATTGATAATTCCGGGCCAAACCTCCCGGTGCATTTTTTCATATTCGGCAATCAATGCTTCATCATCTTTTAAATCCAGGGCGAGGCAATATCTGATCATGGTTATTTTTATTTATAAGCTTTAGCCAGTTGTTTACTCGTTCCTAATCCTTCAATACCCAGTTCAATTACATCGCCAGGTTGTATATATATAGGGTTGGGTTTTATACCCAGGCCAACACCGGGTGGTGTACCAGTACTAATGACATCGCCCGGCAACAAGGTCATAAACTGGCTGAGATAATGAACGATGAAAGGGATTTTAAAAATTAAATTAGATGTGTTGCTGTTTTGAAATGTTTTACCATTCACAGTTAACCACATCTTTAAATTATTTACATCAGTAATTTCATCTTTTGTAACAAGCCAGGGACCAAGCGGGGCAAAACTATCACAGCTTTTTCCTTTTACCCATTGCCCGCCCATTTCCAATTGAAAGGCTCTTTCGCTGTAATCGTTATGCAAGCAATATCCAGCTACATAATTCATGGCATCCTTTTCTTCTACATAAGTTGCTTTCTTTCCTATTACAAATGCCATTTCCACTTCCCAGTCGGTTTTTGTGCTATTCTTTGGTATTATCAAATCATCATTAGGGCCGCAGAGTGCTGTGGTAGATTTAAAAAATATAATCGGTTCTTCGGGAATAGCGGCACCCGTTTCTTTTGCATGGTCAATATAATTTAAACCAATACAAATTATTTTTGATGGCCTTGCTACTACAGAGCCAAGCCTTGTGCCGGCAGGTACTTCAGGCAGTTTAGGATTACCGCCCAACCATTGTTTCAAATTAATGAGCCCATCGTTTTCAAAATAATTTTCATCAAAATCTTTTACAAAAGAAGATACATCATACCATTTCTCACTTAAAATAATTCCTGGTTTTTCTTTACCGGCTTCGCCGAATCTTATCAATTTCATGTGTTGCGTTTTTTAATTCATCATTCAAAATTTAACCTACAATATGCCTGCTAAAATCACTTGTTTTTTCGCAGCACAATTGTTCCATCACCTGTTGCAATTGTGTTTTTAAAATAGCAATGGTATGGTCACCACCTTGTTTACCCAGTGCTGATACACCGTACATAAAGGACCTGCCCATAAAAGTAAATTCTGCACCGCTGGCCATAGCCCTTGCCACATCAGGCCCCGAGCGGATGCCACTATCCATCATAATGCGAATTTTTCCTTTATACTTTTTATTGATTCCCTGAAGTGCATGGATGGATGATTGCCCGGCATCTAGTTGCCTGCCTCCATGGTTGGAAACAATAATTCCATCTAATCCTAACTTGATAGCCATTTCTGCATCTTCTTCACTGGCAACTCCTTTCAGTACAATCTTGCCTTTCCACAAATCCCTGATGGGTGCAATTTTATCTTTATTTAATCTACCTGAAAAAGTTTGATTCATAAACGAACCTAATTGTTTCATGTTTAGGCCTTTGGGCATGTAGGGTTTTAAAGTTGCAAATTCGGGTTGTCCATGCAGTAAAGTTTGCAAAGCCCAATGCGGTTTGCCCATTATCTGGAAAATATTATTCAGTGTCATTCTCGGTGGCATTGCCAATCCATTGCGGATATCTCTTGGGCGAAAACCAAACGAAGGCACATCACAAAGTAAAACCAATACGGAGTAGTTTGCCGCCGCTACCCTTTTAATGATATCGTCCCTTAAACTTTCCTCTGCGGGATGATATAATTGAAACCAGGCTTTGCCTTCGGTCAATTCACCTATCCTTTCAATATTAGAAGTGGTAACAGTACTTAACACAAAAGGTATATTATGCTGATGCGCAGCTTTGGCTAAAATCTCCGGTGCATTCGGCCACATCAAACCTTGTAATCCAACAGGTGCAATACCAAATGGCGCATCATAAACATGGCCAAACATTTCAGTTTTCAGGTCAACATTTGCGTATTGCCTCAGGTAATAAGGAGTCAGTTCTACTTCCCTTAACTCCCTTGTATTTTTATAAAGATTTACATCTTCATTGCAGCCGCCATCCAAATACTCCAATGCAAACTTCGGAATTTTCTTTGCTGCTTTCTTTCGCAGGTCTTCTATAGACGGATAATTGGTATTGAATTTCCAACTCATTTAATTATTCAGTTTTATAAATCCGCCATCAATAGGATAGTCACAGCCGGTTACAAAAGATGCTTCATCACTGCATAAGTATAACGCAAGCCCTGCAATTTCTACAGGTTCCGCCATACGGCCAATAGGTTGAGATTTGGACAACTTTTCAAACATCTCTTTTTCCTTTCCCGGGTAAGTTTTATTAATAAATCCATCAACAAAGGGTGTATGCACACGGGCTGGCGAAATAGAATTGCAACGGATGTTTTCGCCAAGATAATCTTTAGCTACACTCAATGTCATAGCCATTACTGCACCTTTTGTAGCTGAGTATACAAACCTGTCTGGCAAACCCACCCAGGCTGCAATGGATGCCATATTTAATACAACGCCGCCTGATGATTTTCTTAATTGTGGTATTGCTGCATGAATACAATTGTAAACACCTTTTACATTCACATTCATAACACGGTCAAAATCCGCTTCGCTGGTATTATCGGCTGTGCCAATGTGGGCAATACCCGCATTATTTACCAGGATATGGATGTTGCCAATTTTTTCAAACACGGCAAATACTTCTGTGTGGCTGGCTACATTGCAGGTATGCAGTACGGCCACGTTGCCATTAGATAAAATTTCTTCCATTGCCGGCTGAGCACTTTCTTCAGTAAGTTCAACAATGTGTACTTCTGCACCTTGCTTTGCAAACAAAACTGCAATGGCCTTACCAATACCATTTCCACCACCGGTAATAACTGCTTTTTTATTTTGAAGTGAGAACATTTTATATCAAATTTTTGAGAGAAACATTTTATCGAAATTGTTTTTATTATTATAATGAAACACCTCTTCTCCATGGAATAAAATCATCCTGGTTTAATTGCACCGCTTTAGGAATCACTTCTCCGCTGGCGGCTTGTATACAGTAGTGTAAGATGTCTTCACCCATTTGTTGTATAGTTTTTTCGCCCCTGATTATGGGTCCGCAATCTATGTCAATGATGTCTTTCATCTTTGTTGCTAATTGTGTATTTGTAGCAACTTTAATAGTGGGACAAACCGGATTTCCTGTTGGTGTGCCCAGGCCGGTGGTAAATAAAATTAACGTGGCCCCTGCTGCGGCTTTACCTGTGGTTGCTTCCACATCATTGCCCGGTGTACATACCATATTTAGACCCGGTTTGGTAGCCGGTTCTGCATAATCCAATACGTCTGTTACTGGTGAGTTACCGCCTTTTTTTGCAGCCCCGGCCGATTTTATCGCATCTGTAATTAAACCGTCTTTTATATTTCCTGGAGACGGGTTCATGTAAAAACCTGAACCTACCGCATGTGCTTGTGCATCGTAGGTTTGCATCAGGTCAATAAATTTTTTTGCTGAAGCTTCCGTTATGCAACGATCTATTATGTTTTGTTCTACGCCACATAGTTCCGGGAATTCTGCGAGTAAAACGGTACCGCCAAGAGCCACCAACATATCTGCAGCATAGCCAACAGCAGGGTTGGCAGATATACCGCTGAAACCATCGCTACCACCACATTTTACACCGATGCACAATTCGCTTATGGGAACTTCTTGTCTTTCAATTTTATTTAATTCTACCAGGCCATTAAAAGTTTCCCGAATGGCTAAGGCAATTAATTCTTCTTCGCTATTGGTTTGTTGTTGCTCAAAAATAAATAGTGGTTTATTGAACCCGGGATTCAGCATTTTAATATCATCCTGTAATATTTTCGTTTGCAAATGCTGACAACCCAAACTTAAAATAGTAATGCCCCCCACATTTGGATGATTGGAATAAGCGGCTAATAATTTACCCAATGTATTTGCGTCATCCCTCGTGCCGCCACAGCCGCCATTATGATTCAGGAATTTTACACCATCCACATTTTTAAAAAGTCGTTGTTGTTTTGGATTAGATGCAAGTGCTAAATCAAAATTTGTTGTATCCGCACCTTCTTTGAAAGACTGAACTAAATCCTTGGTAAAAGATTTATATTTTGCATTTACTGCATAGCCAAGCTCCTGCTGCAGGGCTTCTTTAATAACATCCATATTCCTGTTCTCACAAAAAACGGTTGGAATAAATAGCCAGTAATTTGCCGTACCTGCTCTGCCATCGTTTCGTTTATAGCCCCTGAATGTGCGGCTAATAAATCTAGAAACATCCGGTGGCGTCCACTCATAACTTACATTCCGGTAGGCATACGGTTGCGCAGCATGTTTTACATTTTCTGTCGTCATACGTGCGCCAGCTGCAACGGGTACCTGCGTTTTGCCCACGAGCACACCATACATATAAATCTCATCGCCGATTGCAAAATCCTTTGCGAAGAATTTATGTTTGGCCGGAATGTTTTCCTGCATGGTAAAACTTTCTCCATTCCAGTTTACCTGTTCCTCTTTCTGCAGATTAACAAGAGCTGTAATTACATTATCCTTCTCATTGATTTTAATAATATTACTCATCTGGGATAATTATATTGCTTTATATCCTTTCCATCCAAACAAAGCAGTTACCATAAAACAAACCATTGGAACTACATAACCGTATTGAATATTTTGTGTTACATCGCTTATGTATCCTAGCAGTGGTGGCAAAATTGCCCCGCCTACAATAGACATTATGATTAAACTGGAAGCAGACTTTGTATCTGCACCCAGATCTTTTATGCCCAAAGCAAAGATGGTTGGGAACATTATCGACATAAAAAATGCAATTCCAATTATAGCATAGAGTGTAATAATACCGTTACCAAAAATAGTAACCAGCGATAACGCTATACATATTATAGAATAGAAGGTCAATAGTTTTGGCGGTGCAATAAACTTCATAAAAAAAGTGCCCACAAATCTTCCCAGCATAAAAACGAGCCCTGCAACGCCGGCATAATATGATGCATGTTTTTCTGTGATGCCTGCAGCTTTTGTCGCAAACAAAACTACGAAACTCATCACACAGACCTGGGCACCTACATAAAAGAATTGTGCAACAACCGCCCACTTTAAATGTTTGTGAGCCAGTGCATGAAAGAATCCTTTTTTAGCATCTTTTTGGGTGTCGGTTATTTCCGGCAGTTTAGTAAAAAAGAAAATGATAGCCACCAATAAAATTACCAGCCCCAAAATAAGATAGGGCATTTTTACTGTTGACGTTTCTGACTGCATGTAAGTTGCTTTTGCTATAGCAGGTAATGCAGAAAAAGCTTCATCAGATAAAGGGGCATCAGATAAAATAAGTTTACCACCAATAATTGGTGCTATAAAAGCTGCCAACCCATTAAAAGATTGGGCAAAATTTAAACGTTGTGTAGAGCTTTCTGCAGGGCCAAGTAAACTTACATAAGGATTGGCTGCTGTTTCTAAAACTGTTAGTCCGCAGGCAACAATAAAAAGTGCTCCCAGGAAATAAATGTATTGCATATTATTTGCTGCGGGTACAAATAAAAAACAGCCGAAGGCAAATAATAAAAGCCCGGTTATGATCCCGGTTTTATAACCAAATTTTTTTAGCAGTAAGCCGGCAGGAATAGCCATAAAAAAATAGGCAATAAATACAGCAGAGTCTACCAAAGAAGCTTGTAAAGTAGTAAGCCGAAATGCCCGCCTCAAATGAGGAATTAAAATAGGGTCCAGGTTATGAACAAAGCCCCAGAAGAAAAATAAACTTGTTATCAGAATCAGAGGAAATAAGTAATTTCCGGTTGAGGAAGATTTTAGGTTCTTTTGTTTTGGAAGTGCTGGCATTCGCTTGTTTTAAATTGTTAGACATAGCAAAATACGAAATAGTAACTTACCTTTTTTTCATGTAATTACCTTTTCTTAGTATAATATTACCAGCAACTTCGGGATTGAATAGTATTGGGCAGCGATTTAAAGTATTTCTATAGTTTTTGAAAATTTAACTGTAAGGTTGTTCCGGGAATACAATTGTTTAATTGTTTCTATGTAGTATTTTATACTTTTAAAATTCTTATACAAGCTGGCTGTTACCCGCCGGAAGCAGGCTGGTTTTTGGTGTGTTGCTGGTAAATAAATCTGAAATAAAATAGCCTTCATTATTAATGCACCATGATGGTAGCCGGCATTTCTTCGGCATAGAAATGATCTTCAGATGGGTTACCTTCAGCCTTTTCACTTAAAACCTTCATCATAATTTCCATGGCCTTTTCTCCCTGCCGGAAAGGATATTGTTCAAGCGAAATTACAGGAGGGTGAGTTGTATAATTTGTAATAGGAAGGTTGGCATAACTGGCAAATATGATGTCCTTATTTACTTTTACTTTTATTTGCTTTGCAAACTGAACAGCATCCATGTGTACATAATCATTGAAAGATATGATTACATCGGGCGGGTTTTTTAAAGCAAGCAGTTTTTTCATTGCTGCAATGGTACTTTCTTTAGAAAAATCTGTCGTTTCCACAAGTTGCATATCCACCTTTAATTTTCGGTTGCCAACCCCTTTCATATAACCATTTAGCCGCTCACTACTGGCTGCTAAAGTAGCGGGTCCATTAATTAAAGCAATACGATGATAGCCTTTGTTAAATAACCAGCTTAGCATTTCAACAGTGCCTTTATATAAATTGCAATAAACCTTATGTATATTTTTTATCGATGGTACTCTGTCAAAGCATACAACGGGGATGCCATATTTTTCAAATGCTTCTAAATGCTTGTAGTTATTTGTTTCTTTTGATAGAGAAATAATTAATCCATCCACACGTTGCTTTCTCATAACACCCACCACTCTTTTTTCAATTTCAAGATCGTCATAACTTTGCCCAAACAGCATAGTATAATTATGCACTGTAGCAGCGGCCTCAATACCATTAATAGCCTGGGAAAAAAAATCCTCTTTTATATCCGGCAATACTACTCCAATAATAAACGTTTTCTTCTGTTTGAGAGAAATGGCCTGTGTGTTGGGTTCATATCCCAGTTCCGTAGCCAGTTTCTGAATTTTTTCTTTTGTGCTTATTCCAATCCGTGGATGATTACTTAATGCCCGGGACACTGTAGATACGGAAACATTGAGTTGCCTGGCAATTTGTTTTATAGTAGGAGGGTTATTATCTGTTTTATTTTCCACCCTTAAATATACAATAATAAATGTTGGACATTATTTTGAAGGTTAGGAGGATGAAAAAATGTATTTTTTATAAGGCACATACTTTTTATAGCCTTATTCAATTACTAACCTTCCAAAAAACTCAGGCAAATGAAAATTTGGTGTTCCAGCTATAATATTTGACCAGGAAATAAAATGCGGCTCAGGTAACATATCTCCGCACTTATAAAAATTTACCCTGCAACTCATGTCTTTCAGCTCTTTAGCAGGAGTATATATAAATGTGCTCATTGGTATTGCCAGTGTAAGTTGCCAGCTGGCAACATTGTCGTTTTCTGGAGCAATAATCGATTTTGTTTTCAAATTACTTACCAGGTCTGTATCAAGCAATACCCGGTTAGCTTTTGAATTGCCGTATGCAATAAAACCTATACCAATGCAATTGAATTCAATATTATAGTAATTGTCCCCTTCATCAAAACTCACAAAAAATTCTACGCAACTATCTTCATGTACCGGGCCGTTTACAATATTATTCTCAGCCCTTAAATATTTTTCTTCTACATAATATTTTAAAAAGATGGTAGTCAGATCATGGGCGATGGCAAAATCAACTTTTGGTTTTCCTGGAAATTTAGGCCAGGGAACATAGTCAAGTTTTTGCCTGTCGAAAGTGTCTAGAAAATCAGATACTTTTTCTATGGAATTTTTATCTATACTATCTGAAAGGTATTTTACTTTTAATTCTTTCATTATTCTTATGATTATTAAAGAGATCCTTAAAAAATAAATAAGCGCCGTTGTACAAACGACAGCCATTAAATGATTACTATAAGAGAAAAATTAAAACTGCCATCTTACAAATGCTTCCAAAATGGCTCATATAAAAAGCCATTCCTATGAAACGAATTTATTAAAATAACATCTTGATTTGATGCGCAATCGGTTGTGCAAGATTGAATTTGAGCAATCGGTTGTGCAAGCTTTAACAATGAGATTGCAGTATATTTAAAACTTAAAAAAACGATATGCTGCCAAACCAAAACAACAACAAAAACGCAATTATAATTATTGGCGGATTATTTTTTGTGTTCGGATTTGTAACCTGGTTAAATGGACCTCTTATTACTTATGTAAAACTTGCTTTCGGTCTTGATACCGATTCGAAAGCATTTATGGTTACCACGGCCTTTTATATGGCTTATTTTTTTCTGGCCCTGCCGTCATCATGGATATTGGAAAAAACAGGAATGAAAAAAGGAATGGGCCTGGGGTTACTGGTAATGGCAGTGGGTACTTTTATTTTTGGCCAGTATGCTACTCACCGTAATTATTCCATGTCGCTGGTTGGTTTGTTTGTTATTGGTTCCGGACTTTCATTGCTTCAAACAGCATCAAACCCATATATCAGTATTATTGGCCCAATTGAAACTGCTGCAAGGCGAATCAGTATTGTGGGACTTTGTAATAAAGTAGCGGGCATCATAAGCCCAATTGTACTTAGTGCTTTTGTACTGAGAGGAATTGGAGGCTTAGAACAAAAAGTAAATAATGAACCCAATCCTCTTGTAAAAGATTCCATCTTAAATGAGTTCGCTAAAAGTATTTACCTGCCTTATATTATAATGTCTGTTGTGCTGCTTATTATTGCCTTGCTGGTGATGAGATCTTCATTACCAGAAATAAAATCTTCCGAATCTAATAAGCAATTAGAAGTCAGCGAAGGTGCAAAACAAAAAAGCAGCATCTTTAATTTTCCTCATTTATGGCTGGGGGCTCTGTGTATTTTTGTTTATGTAGGCGTTGAAGTTATGGCAGGCGATGCTATCGGCACTTATGGTAAAGGCTTTAATATTCCAACGGACGAAACAAAATATTTTACTTCATATACATTAGCCGCCATGTTGCTGGGATATATTATTGGATTAACAACCATTCCCAAATATTTAAAACAGGAAGCCGCCTTAAAATATTCTGCAGTGCTTGGCATACTATTTACCCTTGGCGCCTTTTTCACACATGGGTATGTATCTGTAGCTTTTGTGGCTGCGTTAGGGCTGGCCAATGCTTTGATGTGGCCTGCTATTTTTCCAATGGCTATTAAAGGATTGGGCAGATTTACAGAAAAAGGCTCGGCTATTTTAATTATGGGAATTGCGGGTGGGGCCATCATACCTAAAATATTTGCAAGTCTCAAGGAAGATTATGATTTTCAATTAGTATTTTGTTTGTTGATGATACCCTGTTATTTATACATTCTTTATTTCGCAGTGAAAGGATATAAGGCAGGGCAAATAAGAATCATCAACCCAATAAAGTAAACTTAAAGATCCTAAAAGTTTAAATAAGTAGGATTGCTGGAATTGGTTATACCGGCATGTACCGCAGAATGGGAGATTAATAAAATTGAAATTGTTGTAGCCCGGGCGGTTAGTTGTGTTCCACGGTGTAAATAGGTTGTCCACCTTTTTTGAAGCAGCACCTGGAAGTGTTTGAATGTCGCAGTAAACATAATTAAAAGGATTAGCTATTTTTTCATTTAAAATAAGGGAGAGATAAAATCATATTTGAAATTGAACGCTTTAATTTTGTAATCTTTAAAAAGCCAGTTATAAAAATTGCACTCCCGTATTAAAATTAAATGAATGGATGAAAAATTTTGGAATGACCGTTACGAATCAAAAGAAACACAATGGGACCTTGGCCAGGTATCCCCTCCCCTCAAATCCTACATTGATAGCCTCCATGAAAAAGAGGTTAATATTTTAATTCCCGGTTGCGGGAATGCCTATGAGGCTGAATACCTCCTGCAACAAGGATTTGCAAACATTACCCTTATAGATATAGCCCCTGTACTGGTAGAGGCATTGAAATCAAAATTTAATTCTGATGAAAAATTAAAAATTATTCACGCTGATTTTTTTGAACTCACCGGTCAGTACGACCTCATCCTGGAACAGACATTTTTCTGTGCCCTGCAACCAGACTTGCGAAATCGTTATGTAAATAAAATGTTTGACTTACTAAAACCAGGGGGCAAATTAGCCGGTGTATTGTTTGATACCACATTTGAAAATGCCGGTCCACCCTTCGGAGGGAATAAAAATGAATATCAAGCTCTATTCAATAAGAAGTTCACCATAAATACCATGGAGCTCTGCAAAAATTCTTTTATTAAACGACAGGGCACTGAATTGATTTTTGAAGTTGAAAAACCACTTTAAAAAAAACATGTCCCGGCAAAACTGGCCTCAAAGTATCTTGTAAAAATAAGATCGGCCCGAAATAATGCGGGGCACCCAGCGTAGCACTTTGAATACATTTTGCGTATACCCCTTCCAGTGAGTCAGGGGCTGCTCCCCAGGTTTTGCAATAAAATTTTTAAAAAAAGCCGCAAGTAAATAAACCGGGATATTCAATACATAAAACAATAACAGGAACAACATCCATCCGGTGCCAAATTCTTTTTTCATTCGCAGGAAACAACTCAGCATAATCTGGTAACCTTTTTTATCTGCCAGGTTAAAATACCCTTTACCCGCACTGCCAAAAGCTTCATTAGCAGATTCTCCCTGCAGATGCGTTACATGCAAATCTCCATAAATACAGAGCGAACCTTGCTTTTTTAAGCGGCTGCACCATTCCGCTTCTTCAAAATAAAGAAAGAAATCTTCGTCCAGCAGCCCGGCTTTTTCTATAGCAGATTTTTTCACCATGAAAAAGGCACCATTAATCCAGTCCACATTTACCTTATTCAGGGCTTCCGGCACATGCGTTTTTTTAACCCCAACCAGCCCAGCAAGCCATTTAAAAAATTTACCCATTACAGGAAGTGGCAAGAGGTAATTGAGCCCACCCGTGATAATATAATTTCCGGATATTTGCGGGCTGCCATCAGTATTCAGCAACTGAACTCCTGCTGCAATTTCCGGTGCCTGGGAGAGCCTGTGCATACATTCCTGTATGGCATTCTCATGAATTATAGTATCGCTGTTGAGCAGCAAAATAATTTCTCCTACAGCCTGCCGGATACCAATATTGTTGGCCCTTGCAAAACCTGCATTGTAGCCCGTTTGAATAAACTTTACAAAAGGATAATGTTCCGCAAGCCACACCTCTGCCTCATCACCTGATAGATTGTCTACAACTAGTATTTCCAGGTTATCATGCGCATAGCGGCATAACGACGCCAGGCAGTCCAGCAAGAGGTTAGCTGTTTTATAATTTACAATAATGATACTGCCGCTGATATTTTTCACCGCTTCAAACTTAAAGTTTTAAATGCTATTTTTGCGGCTTCTCAATAAAAGAATCTGATGAAGACAGCATTGATTACCGGTATAAC
>JBDSWG010000055.1:0-7744 GCA_039926825.1 Ferruginibacter sp. | reverse complement strand
GCCAGGCAATCCACCGCAGCCCAAACCGCTGGCTGTATTTCGACACTAAATTTTTCAATCCCTTGTGGCGGCGTAGCTTCTGTTATTTTTAAAAAGCGCCGCATGGCCTTACCTTTTACCTCAAGTTTTTTACGCAGTTTTAAAATGTACCGGGAGGGCATAGGGTTTTATTTTTTTAAAATATTATCTGAATAAATTTTTGTACCCTTGGCCCCAACCAACCTACGACCAATTCTCTCTCCCAGGGAAAGGGCATTAAAACTCACACCAGATAATTCTTTTATAGTTTAGAAAAATTAATGATTACAATAACTTATATAATTGACAAAAATAGAGGTTCTACTGTGTTCCTGTAACAATAAAAAAGTCGCCTGGAAAAATATTATATCCTTTGTTTACCTTCATGGGGTAAATAATTTAAGAAGACCACTATGTGGGAAATTTACCGCAAAGGTTTCCGGACCTGGCTGCTGCTGGAAAAATCATTGTCGGATCATTCTGTACAAGCTTACCTGCATGACCTGGATAAACTGATACAGTTTCTTTCACTCAACCATGATAAGATTCATCCTTCGGAAGTGAGCATGAGTGAGCTGGAAAAATTTATAACGTGGATCAACAGCCTGGGCATGACGGCATCTTCTCAAAGCCGTATTATAAGCGGGCTTCGAAGTTTCTTTACTTATTGCCTCATAGATAATATTGTTACCGCAGACCCTACCCTTCTACTGGAATCGCCAAAACTTGCCCGGCACCTGCCGGATGTTTTATCCATTTCAGAAATAGAAGCCATCATCGGGCAAATAGATTTAAGCACCCCGGAGGGTGAAAGAAACAGGGCCATCCTGGAGACGATGTATAGCTGTGGGTTACGGGTAAGCGAAGTGGTAAACCTGCGGCTGAGTTGCCTTTACCCGGAGATTGGTTTTATAAAAGTGACGGGCAAAGGGGATAAAGAACGCCTCGTGCCAATGGGTTCCCACGCCATAAAATATATTGATATTTATCGCCGACAGGTACGTTGCCATCTCACCATAAAATCCGGCGAAGAAGATATATTGTTTTTGAACCGGAGGGGCAGCCGCCTCAGCCGGGTGATGATTTTCCTTATCTTAAAAGCACTTGTAAAAAAAGCGGGAATAGAAAAAAATATTTCACCGCATACTTTCCGGCATTCATTTGCGACACACCTGGTAGAAGGCGGTGCAGACTTACGTGCGGTGCAGGAAATGCTGGGCCATGAGAGTATAACGACCACAGAAATATATACGCATTTAGACAGGGATTTTCTCCGGGCCACGCTGCAGCAATTTCACCCGGGATTTAAATAATCCTATTCGCCTTCCAGTAAAATATCCTGTTGAAATAATTTGGTATCTTCTTCATGATGGGCCACACGGCTGCGGTAATGCTTAAACATACTTTGCCACTTCAGATTCAGCACGCCGAGAATGCCTTCTTTTACAATACCCTTATTCATTTTGCTGGCTCCCAGTTTGCGATCCACAAAAGTGATGGGCACTTCCGTTATTTTAAAACCAAGTTTCCAGGCGGCAAATTTCATCTCTATCTGGAACGCATAGCCGACGAAGGAGATTGCATCGAGGTTTATAGCCAGTAATACTTTACTGCTGTAACACACAAAACCTGCGGTAGGATCTTTAACAGGCATAGAGGTGAGGATGCGGGTATATAGCGAAGCCCCTTTTGAAAGCATTATACGATTTGCCGGCCAATTCTCTACAGCACCACCCGGCACATACCGGGAGCCAACAGCAAGGTCGGCACCACTTATACAAGCATCATATAACCGGTTGAGATCTTTTGGGTTATGAGAAAAATCTGCATCCATCTCACATATATACCGGTAGCCTTTTTGCAGAGCCCAACGAAAACCATGAATATATGCCGTACCCAGGCCAAGTTTGCCTTTACGTTGCTCCAGGAATAATATGCCCGGATAGAGGGGAATTAAATCTTTTACAATTTTAGCCGTACCATCCGGAGAACCATCATCAATAATAAGCATGTGAAATCCTGTATGCAGGTTTGCCACAGCTGCAATGATGGCAGCAATGTTTTCCTTTTCATTATATGTTGGTATGATGACGAGCTTTTCCACCGGGTCTTAAAATATTATTCTCAAATTTACTATTTTATATATTCCCTTTATTTACGAAGAAAAGCAAAATCGCTATTTTCCTTTCAATAATGCTTTATTGAAAAGTTCGGTGAGCTTCTTCTTGGTATGTTTCGGAAAGTCGCCTTTCATCATCCAGTCATAATACTGTGGCTCATTTCTAAGTATATCTACCACAGACTTTCCTTTATATTTTCCAAAATTAAATATTTCCACACCTTTGTCATCGAAACAAAAACGGCGGGCATAATCCACAATTTTTTCTTCGCCAATAGTCTTGAGAATAGAATCCACAGAATTTCCGAGCGTGTTATAGCGTTCCAGTTGCGAAAAAAGTACTTCTATGGTAGCATTGATATCTGCCTCTGCACTATGGGCATTTACCAATTCTTTATGGCAATAATATTTATAAGCGGCGGAAAGCGTCCTGGGCTCCATGGAATAAAAAATATGCTGAACGTCTACCATGCGGCGATCACTCAGGTCCACTTCCAGTTCTGACCTTAAAAATTCTTCCATGAGCATGGGCACATCAAAACGATTGCTATTATAGCCACCCAGGTCGCAGTTTTCCAGGAACTGCTTTATTTCATTTCCACACTGCCGGAAAGTAGGCGCATCTTTCACCATTTCATTGGTTATTCCATGAATATCACTGGATTCCTGGGAAATCTTCATCTCCGGGTTGATAAGTTTCCGCTTGGTGGTACGCGTACCATCCGGCATGATTTTTACAATAGCAATCTCTACAATGCGGTCCTGGGACAGGTTTACGCCAGTTGTTTCCAGATCTATAAAGGCAATTGGGCGGGTTAATGCTAACATAATAATTGTTTAGGTAAATTTTTCGCGGGGAAAAACGGACACTATAAATAAGGGGTTAAACAACAAAGATAGAGAAACTACGTTTTTCTGCCGTAAACAAAAAACTGTAAATTTGCTTAAACCCCAAAAAATGAAAAAAACAATTTTCGCAGCCTTACTTTTAATCAGCTTTGCAGCAGCTATGAGTAGCTGTGGTGCCAGCAGGAAATATGGTTGTCCCATGAGTGAGAAAATCATTCACTAATCTTTAAATTATGAACTGGATTCCATTGGAAGAAGAGAAGACACTGGATATTATAAAAGAAAATTCAAATCTCAAGCCCCAGGTTATTTTTAAACACAGCGTTCGCTGTAGCATAAGTAGTATGGCTAAAAGCCGGCTGGACCGTAGCCCTGACCGTGAGGATATAGATTTCTATTATTTAGATCTCATTCGTCACCGGTCTTTATCAGGAAAAATAGCTGAAGAATTCAAGGTTGAGCATGAATCTCCCCAGGTTTTGCTCATTAAAAATGGTGCTTGTGTTTACGACGATAGTCATAATAGTATTTCTATGAATGATTTGGTAGAGCAGGCAGGTTCCTGAAATTTTACTCAAACCATAAAAACTTAATCCTAGCTGCTTTCTTCAAAGTAGCTTTTTTTATTCCCGGGTTTTATAATTACGGAGTCTTCCTGTAGCTATAAAATAGCATGTAAATTTTATTTAAGCATACATATCCGCTATTTTACTGTTAAACCTATAGCCTTCCAGGTAAAGCATAATAGCTGACTACCAACAAATTATATGATTTATAGCAATGTTTTACCTTAAGAATCAAAAAATCACCTCAAAGGGCTTGCATTGCTGAATTATTATTATTAGGTTTACGTCAGCTTACAACCTTACCTCTCCACATTCCTACGACAACCTCCCTTTCATATGATTCAATTGTATCCTGTGAACTTCCCGGTATCTTTTTGCGTAACTGCATAAGGAAGCCAAAAAAGCTTTAGATTAATCCCATTCTGTAAAAAACTCTGGCCTACCGGGGAAATTAAATTACATGTTTCCACGGCACGCCGCTTGATTAATCACATTTAAAAAAAGCGTATGGAAACTCTTTACAAAGCTTACTCTAAAAACGTTCTTAACAAGAAGTATTACTTCGTAAAAAAGATTTATCACTTCCCGGAATACAACCAGGTTGATGACATCTTGGAAGGCTATGGCATGCACGAAAACTTTTTTAAGGCCTGCAGCATTGCAGGTATTAATGATGTGAAAGTGCGTAAATATTTATTAGCCGAAGCCGAACCTGTTATCTTGCCCGCAAAAGTGGTGCATATCTTTCGCCCGGCTAAATATAACCCCGGTATCTTTCGCAACTTTCTTCAAACTATGAAGTGGGCCCTGGGTCAGAACAAAGCTACGGGATGATAAAATTTTTACCTTAACTCGCGGAGGTATATCAAATTTAAACGCGTATTTTATTTTTCATCCTCATTGCGTTGTACTTTGTGTGAAAGCAAAGGATGAAAGAGAAAAATATAATCGCATACAGTAGCTCCCGGGTGGGGTCCCAGGGGTTCCTGGAAGATGCCCGTACGCCAATACAGTCCTGCCTCCGTGCCGCAAGGAAAATAATTTTTATTCCGTATGCCGGCATTTCTATTGACCGTGTATCCTACACCGTTAGGCTAAAAGAAGCCCTACCCTCACTTGCAAATTATATTGAAGTTATTAACGCCGGTAATCCCCGGGAACACCTGGCCTCAGCAGATGCAATTTTGGTTGGCGGCGGAAATACGTTCAGGTTATTACAACAATTGCAACATCATTATTTAATAGAAATGATCCGGGAAAAGATTAATGACGGTTGCCCCTACATCGGGTGGAGCGCTGGTTCCAATATTCTCTCCCCTACTATTTGCACTACGAACGATATGCCTGTCATTCAGCCAAAAAATTTCCGTGCCCTGGATGTTTATCCTTTTCAAATAAATCCGCATTATTATAATTTAAAACCAGAAGGGTTTAATGGCGAAAGCCGGGATGACCGGTTACTGGAATTTTTAATTTTAAATCCGCTTCAAAAAATTGTAGGTCTGCCGGAAGGAAGTTGCCTCAAATTAAAAGGAGAAAATCTAATTGTAGATGGCAAAGACGCGGTAGAATTAAGCCTGGGGAAAGATAAAATGCTGGAGAAAAAAATCATCCTGGCAGGCAGTACCTGTAATTATTTACGCTTTCCTGCATGAAGTTTTATGCCTGAAATTTTCTATAAAAAAATAAATTTCATAAAAAAATATTTGGTGGTGTAAAATATTGCACTATACCTTTGCAACAGTTCTTTTACAACTATTCACTTATCAAGAAAGGCAGAGGGTAATGGCCCGATGAAGCCTTGACAACCTATCCGGTTTATGTTTTTGTATTCCAAAAAATGTAAAGCGGAAAAGGTGCCAATTCCACCCCGGTAATAACCGGGACAGATAAGTCAGATTACCAGCCTGAAATTTTTAAAATAAAAATATTAAGCTCATCTGATTTATCGGGTGAGCTTTTTTGTTTTATACAATCAGCTAGCCCGGTAATACGCATTGCCTTTCTTGAATTATTTAATCATTTTAAAAAAAACAAGAAACAATGAGCTACGCAACAGACCTGATCCACAGCATTCCTACAGACCCCGCAACCGGTTCCATTTCAGTTCCTATTTACCAGACCAGCACATTCGTGCAGGAAGCCCCCGGTGTAAACAAAGGATATGATTATGCCCGCTCAGGAAACCCTACCCGTGCCGCCCTGGAAACCATTATCGCCGGGCTGGAAAAAGGTAGTACCGGCGTGGCCTTTGGCAGCGGACTGGCCGCTATTGATGCTGTTCTCAAACTGCTAAAGTCCGGCGACGAAATTGTAGCCGTGGATGACATCTATGGCGGCGCCTTTCGTTTATTCACACATATCTATGAAAAATTTGGTATTCGTGTACACTATACCGATAGTACACAGGCAGAAAATGTTTTCAATGCCATAACACCACAAACACGCCTCATCTGGCTGGAAACACCTACTAACCCAACGCTGAAAATTGCAGATATATCCGCCATTGCAAAGATTGCAAAAGCTGCCGGATGCCTGTTATGTGTTGACAATACCTTCGCTTCCCCTGCCCTGCAGTTGCCATTAACTTTGGGAGCGGATATCGTAGTGCATTCCGGCACAAAATATCTCGGGGGCCATTCAGATTTAATCGCCGGCCTGGTGGTGACGAAGAATGAAGACCTGGGAGCAAAAATTAAATTCATACAAAATGCCAGTGGTGCCATTCTCTCTCCTTTTGATAGCTGGCTGCTCATACGGGGTATAGAAACCCTGCACCTGCGGGTAAAACAACATTGCCTGAATGCCCAGGTGGTTGCAGAATTCCTTCAGGATCATCCTGCTGTGGACAAAGTATTTTACCCCGGCCTCCCCTCTCATATCAATCATAATATTGCAACAAAACAGGCACGGGGCTACGGCGGCATTGTTTCCTTTACCCTCAAAGAAGATACACAGGAAGCCGCGATTAAGTTTGTAACCTCAACACAGTATTTTAAACTTGCTGAAAGCCTCGGAGGTATAAAAAGCCTGCTTTGCCATCCGGCACAAATGACCCACAAAAGTACCCCCGTAGATATTCGCCGTGCAGCGGGTGTGGCAGATAGCCTTATAAGGTTGAGTGTAGGTTTGGAAGATGCCGAAGACCTGGTTGCAGACCTGGCCAATGCTTTTGAAAAAACAAGCAGCTTACAATCAGAACGCAGGAACATATTCGCTTAAGACTTTAAATTAAACGCATGTCAACAACATATAAAAGGAGAAAAATTGTCATTGGATTATTCGGATTCGGAACCGTAGGAAAAGGTTTGTGGGAAGTGCTGAACACAACACCGGCACTACATGCCAGCATAAAAAAAATCTGCATTAAAAATGGCCATAAGGAAAGGGAAGCACCGCAATTACTATTTACAACTTCAGCAGAAGAAATTTTGAAGGATGGAGAAATTAATGTTGTGGTAGAACTTATAGATGATGCGCAGGCAGCATTTGAAATAGTAAAACTTGCCCTGGAAAATGGTAAGGATGTGGTAAGTGCCAATAAAAAAATGATTGCCGAAAATTTTGAAACATTGGTTGATTTACAAAGAAAGTTTGGCGGCTCATTATTATATGAAGGAGCCTGCTGCGCCAGCATCCCGGTCATTCGCAACCTGGAAGAATATTATGATAATGATATGCTCACCAGTATTGAAGGCATCATTAATGGAAGTACCAATTATATTCTTTCGAGCCTGGCAGGTAGTAATATTTCCTTCCGGGAAGCGCTGCTGGAGGCGCAGCAACTGGGTTATGCAGAGAGTAATCCGGTGCTGGATATTGAGGGACACGATGCCGCTAATAAATTATCTCTCCTAATTGCACATGGGTTTGGAAAAATTCAACCACCGGGAGAATTATTATATGCAGGTATAAATAATATTCGTGCAACCGATACAAAGCTGGCAAAAGAAAAAGGTTTGTCCATAAAACTGGTGGCCACTGCAAAAAAATTAAAACAAGGTAATCTTGCAGCTTTCGTTCTTCCTCAATTTGTAGGAAAAGACAATGAGCTATTTCATGTACATGATGTTTATAATGGCCTCGTAACGGAAAGTAGTTTTGCCGATAAACATTTTTTCAAAGGAAAGGGCGCCGGTGCATTTCCTACTGCGGCAGCAGTTTTAAGTGATATTTCTGCGTTGCAATACAA
>JBDSWG010000054.1:0-4107 GCA_039926825.1 Ferruginibacter sp. | reverse complement strand
TGGGTAGGGTTGAATCCAGCGGGTTATTCGGCGTCAACATACATTGAGCAACAGCAGCATCTTGTACTCTCCCTTCAGCTTTTATTGGTCTCGCTGGTAATCTTTGCAACACTCGTAACCATTGTTTCTGCTATACTACAGCGGAAAAACAGACAAATATTTATTGCTTTGATATTCGTTGCATTATTTCTATTATCATGTATCATAATAACACGATTTGGCAACCTGCCCATTCAAAAAGAAATGTTGATATGGAATGCTTCTTCAATCCCCGAAAACTGGACAACGCTACGGGATAAGTGGTGGACATTTCATGTTATGCGGACTATTGCGGAGTTAATTGCCCTGGTTCTTGTTGCGTGGACAAGTGTTCAAAAACCACTAATAAAAAACCATATATAGAAAAGAAAATTGCAGGATGAACTTGTGTGCAATTCTGTTGAAACAGAAAATTATCAGTAAACTTTATGGATATGACGGTTATATTTTTTTGCTTCATTTTCAAAAAGCAAATTCGTAATGTTTATCCTTGCCTTACTACCTTGCGCAAACCAGGCAATTAATATTATAAAGGAAAAATTAAAATATTCCCGGTTTAAAACGGAAAATTAAAATGACACTTACAGATTGGATAGGCTTTATAGGTGTAACTATCTTATTGGTTGCATTTTTTTTAAACCTCAGGGACGTTATTAAAAAAGAAAGTTTCACATACCTGTTCCTAAACGTTTTAGGAGCCGGCATTGCATGCCTGGCTTCTGTCCTTTTAAATTACCTGCCATTTATTATCCTGGAAGGCTGCTGGACGATTGTTTCTGCAATTGGACTTATACAATACCTGGTACGAAAAAACCAACGCGGGCAATAGTAGCTGAAGAAACAAAAATAAAATAATAAACCAGAATAATCTTCCCGCGATAATGCAAAAGTAGCAGTCCCGCCCTTCTTTCTCCTACCTGTGGCGAAATATTATTTTAGACCATAACAATACCGGCAAAAATCATGGCTGTAATGTACACAGAGGATAATAAAAAGCACATCAGGCCCAGCTTAAGGCCCAGTGTTAACCCATTTTTTCCTGTCGTCATGAGGCCGCTAAAAGTTATGGCGTAGTATATCATAAAAACTGTCATAAAAACCGTAATGGAATAGCTGCCGGAGCTGGTGAGGAGATATTTTACAAGAGAAAAAATGCTTATGACCACCAGGAGTACATTGAGCTGCGCCGCCAGGAATGTATTGATGAAGATGTGTTCCCAGAAATTATATTTGTTTTTGCGAAACACCAGCCACGTAATAACCCCCGCCAGTGGTATCATTAAAAAAATAAAGACAGCATGGTAATGAGATAAAAACCCGGACTGGTGTACGGGTTCTCCTGCATGTTGCTTTAGTTGTTGCATATACGATTGAATGCGGCTAACTATGAGCACACTTATAGCAGACATGATAACGACATAACTAAAGGGCCTGTCATAACGAACCCTGCGGCCGGCAAGGTATTCCTTTAATGCATTGGCTGGGCGCTTTACCAATTGTATGAAAGTGTATGGGAAACCCTTGTCCACATGCAGTACAGAATGAGGGATATCATGCAAAAAATATAAGGCATTAATGCGGTGGGTACTGGCTGATTGGCCGCACTGCGGGCAGAACTTTCCTTCAAATAAATTATTACAGTTTTTACATTCAACAGTAGCCATAGCCAAAAATAAATGCTAATGATGAATATTGAATATATTATTATTCTGAGGGCAAAGCCGCAGCAGGATGCATTATTACAGTTAATCAACCAATAAGCTTTCGGCAAACTTCTGCGAAACTATAGTTTCAACACCCTTTCGTAACTGTATTTTCATCGATCCGTCGAAAGCAATTTTATCAATCACTTTTATTTTAGTGCCGATGCTTACTGACAGTTTCAATAAATATTGAAGAAATATTGTGGACGTATCTTTTACAGCAGCAACCCGGCATGTCTTCCCTACTTCAATGCCGGACAAAAGGTTACTTACTGTTGCCGGCAACTGCCCGTTCGACTTCGGTATGGGATCCCCATGCGGATCATATTCAGGAAAGCCCAGAAACTTATCTAATCTTTCCACGAGGTCGTTTTGTTTTACATGTTCTAACTGTTCAGCTATATCATGTATTTCATCCCAGTTATATCCTAGTTTTTCCAGCAAGAAGACTTCCCAGAGACGGTGCTTTCTTACTATTAATAAGGCAATTTTCAAGCCTTTATCTGTAAGTTTAGCACCCTTAAATTTATCATATTGTACCAGTTTTTTATGGGTTAGTTTTTTAAGCATACCAATTACCGATGCGGGATTATTATTCAAAACATCCGAAACTGACTTTATACTCACCTTATTCTGGCTTAGGCTGCTTAGGTGATAAATAGCTTTAAGATAATTTTCTTCCGATAGTGACTGCATCATATTACATTTTACTCAATGTAAAGATAGTCATCATACCTTATAAAATAAATTAGTCATGCCTAATAATATTATTTGGTTTGGATAATTTTAGGTTTACTTTCGTTGCTCTTTAATCAATATGAGAAATTTTCTAATATTTTTTATTACATTTTTTTCCATCTCTCACATTTATGGACAGGCAGACACAGTTAAAGTGAAACCTACACAAAGGAAATACAGTTTATTTAACCCGGTACCCAAAGCAGAAATGAAAGAAATGGCTACAGACCGGCCGGATGCTACAGAAACTGCTTACACCGTAGAAGCAGGACATTTTCAAATGGAAAGCGATTTGTTTAAACACGTAAGGAACAAAGCTAACCAGGTCTTAAGCACCAGTAATATTTTTAATCTAGCGAATTATAAGCTAGGCCTAACTGAAAAAATGGATTTACAATTGGCCATACCAGTATATGTTTGTAATAGGATCCGGAATTTAAATACCGGTAAAATAATACAAAAAACTGCCGGATTTGATGATATAACCCTGCGGGTAAAATACAATCTCTGGGGAAATGCAGGAGGCAAGACCGCTTTTGCCCTCTTACCCTTTTTATCTTTTCCCACCTCTTCATTTGCCCACAATGAATTACAAGGAGGAGTCATTTTTCCTTTTGCTTTAAGTTTAAACAAAGGACTGAACTTTGGTACCCAGGCAGGCTTAGAAATTGTAAAGGAAGCAGATAACGCTTATCACTCAAATATTGTGTACTCATTTACTTTTGGAAAACCAGTTAATGCAGTATTCAACGTGTTTGCTGAAGCATTTACCTCTTACAACACTTATTCTAAAGAAACGGGTATCTATGCAAATGCCGGCATTATCTATTCAATCTCTCCAAATTTCAATATAGATGCGGGCATCAATTATGGCATTAATAAAGAAAGGGAGAAAATCATCTTCTCTGGATTTTCCTATAGGTTATAAATTTTCTTATAGTTCAAACTGTTCTGGGCTGTATTCAAAAACGTAATCAAAAACTTTTTAACCTTCTAAATAAATTAAATTTATTATGTTTGCGTTATGTTCAGTAAGGCAATAAATAATATATCACTTTACACCACTGCACAGCATATTATGCTGCTGGATACCCGTGATTTTTTTACCTGTTCATTTACTGAATTCCTCCCTTTTAATTCCGGAATGTACTACTACTCCAGTTTTAAAGCCTACAAATCACTGAACCGGTACTGAGTAAACCTCATGAACAGCCGGTAGTTTCTCCCTGCAATAATTTTTTTAAGATTTAATTTTTATCAACGTCCGGTTTGGTATCAAAAAAAATGTAGCTATTTAAGTTGTTTGTGCTGCAAGGTTTTTTACCTATTGCTGAGTATGCTTTTATTACACATTAATAGCCGTAATATAAGTGCGTGTAGCAGTAAAAGTTTTGCAGAAATATACCAGCAACAAAACAACGATGTACCGCATCAAAATTATTATCATCTAAATTAAAGAAAAATGAAAAACACATTAAAGAGTGTAAAGAATGCACTTATAATAGCAGAAGAAGATTATGAAACCTTATGCAATTATATGAAGGGCCTGAAGTGGATTCACGCTTTTGATAAAAAGAATGCTGCCTTATTGCAGGAAGAATTAAAACGAGCAACACTCGTAAAAAAA
>JBDSWG010000053.1:0-6911 GCA_039926825.1 Ferruginibacter sp. | reverse complement strand
CACTAAATTACCACTAACGGTACTGACTAAATGATGTATAGCGGGGAAACTTTTCAACTTAAATAATTCTTCGACTTGTACTGTTCCTTCCCGGCACACTTTACTTAAATCATTTCTTACCAGGTCTACTACCATAACATTTTCACTTTTGTCCTTCGCACTGCTTAGCAATGCCCGGCGGCTTTCTTCGTCTTTTTTTTCATCCTCCGGATACCTCCTGGAAGTGCCCTTTATGGGTGAAGAAGAAATTTTATCTCCTTCTTTTTTAAGGTAGCGTTCCGGGCTTTCACAAATACAATATTTGTCGCCAAGTTTATAAAGCGCTGCAAAAGGATTTGGGCTAAGGCGGGAAAGATTGTTGAATATATTGAGTGGCTCCGCCTCATACCCCGAAGCAGTAAATTCCTGGCAAAAGTTTAATTCATAACAATCTCCCCGGATGATATGCTGGCGAATGGCTTTCACAGCCGCCAGGTATTCGCTCTTTGTCATCCCTGCCTCTGTTTGAACCGGGACATTTTTTTTGGGGGGAAATGGAATTGAGAAAGAGGAAATCTGTTGAAAAATATTTTCGCAATCATCTTCCAGGCTTTCAATACATAATCTTTCATCCTGGCAACTTAAAATATAAAGAGGCTCGAAAAAAACAGACTGTCCAAATGAAATATATTCATCCGGCGAAGCCTGGCCCGGGAAAAAAGATTCCTGTAGTCCAAAGCCGATGTGGCCAAACCACCAACCATTTGCATGAGCATAGCTGTCTTTTAAAAATGAAAAGGCCTGTTCTTCAGGAACTTTAATTTTCCGGTGAGCACCCGCAGCTAACAGCCAGGCATAGCCGCTTGTATCAGGTTCGTAATGATGACTATCCAGGAAACAAAATATGCTAAACCGGTCAGCCCAGTTCAGCATACTTAATTTAAATTTTTCTACCTCTGCGCCTTCAAAATATTGTTTGTAATACGCCACTGGAATTATTAAAAATCATCCTCATCATCGTAGCCGGAGCCACCGCCGTCTATATCATCAAACAGCCCGAACTCTTTAAAGTCTTCATCTATTTTCGGGTCTTCTTCTTCGTTCCCTTTTTTGCCCGGTACCTTTTTTCCTTTTGATTTCGGCACATCAAACTCTTCAAAATCAGGATCCCAGTCATCATCTTCTTCTGGTTTTTCCCAATCATCTTTTACCTCTTCACCCGCATCATCATCGTCGTCGTCATCATCACCAGATTTTGCTTTTTTTCCCTTCGCCGTTGCTTTGGTACGTACAGGCGCATCATCTTCCAATTCTACTTTATCGTCAATATCATCCTCATCCGCTGAAGATTTAGAGGGCGAAGACTTTCCCGCTTTCGCAGGCGGAAGGCTATTTTTCGGAATAGCTTTTTTCGTATTTTCAGATTTTGAAGCCATACTTAACAGGATTATAAATGTAAATTTTCCACGAGTTTTTTAATTAGCCAAATATTTCTGGTTTTTTTTATATTTTAATTTTTCACACCTGTACCAACTGTTCCCGGTTGGGTCCGTTGCTGATATAACGTACGGGCACGCCCAATGTTTTATCCATGAAGGAAATATAGTCTTTCATGGCAACAGGCATAGACTCATAAGATAAAATTTCAGTAATATCCTGGTGCCAGCCATTGACTTCAATATATATGGGTTCCGGTCTATCCCTGTTCATCTGAAAGGGAATTTCACCAGAAACACCATTTTCCATCTGGTATGCCGTACAAACTTTCAATTTTTCCATTTCGTCCAGTACATCTGCTTTGGTCATTACAATTTGCGTGACGCCATTTATCATGCAGGCATAATTTAACGCTACGAGGTCTATCCAACCGCAGCGGCGGGGTCGCCCGGTAGTACTCCCAAATTCATTTCCTGCCATACGTAAGAAATCACCGGTTTCATCTTCCAGTTCTGTAGGAAATGGGCCACTACCCACGCGGGTACAATAAGCCTTGGTAATGCCGATTACTTCACGAATGTGTTGTGGTGCCAGGCCCAAACCGGAGCAAACACCGGCAGAAATGGTACTGCTACTGGTAACAAAAGGAAAAGTGCCAAAATCAACATCCAGCATACTTCCCTGGGCACCTTCTGCCAGCACCTTTTTTCCTGCTGATAAATGCTGGTTAATAAAATATTCGCCATTCACAATGTTGAAAGTTTTGAGTTGCTCTATGGCATCAAAAAAACTTTCTTCCCATGCAGAAATATCTTCCTGAAAATTAAAACTATCCAGTAATTGCTGATGTTTCGTTCTCAGTTTATTATAGTGGCTCTTAAAATCTTTATCCAGGATGTCCCCGACACGCAGGCCATTTCTCCCTGTTTTATCCATGTAGGCGGGCCCAATACCTTTTAAGGTACTGCCTATTTTATCCTGGCCTTTAGAAAGTTCACTGGCTTTATCCAGGGCCCGGTGCGTTGGAATAATCAGGTGTGCCCGCTGGCTGATGTAAAGATTTTTTTTATAGTCTATACCGAAAGCGGCTACATCACTACATTCCTGAAGAAGGGTTACGGGGTCCAGTACGACACCATTACCAATAAGGTTAATTTTTTCTGTATGGAATATGCCGCTGGGAATCTGGTGCAGCACCACTTTTTTATTATCAATATATAACGTGTGACCCGCATTGGGCCCGCCCTGGAAACGGGCAATGAGATCATAATCTTTAGCAAAAAAATCAACTATTTTTCCCTTGCCTTCATCTCCCCACTGAAGGCCTAATATTACATCTACCATGAATAAAATTTTATGTCGGCCAGCTTTGTTCCGGCGAAAATAAATGTAAAATCGTCACTGTCCTAACCACAGCACATAAAAAAACCGGCAGTACACCGGTTAAATTATTTTGATAAGTTTTTTATGCCACTTTAAGCATACTTAGCTTACTCGTATTGAATTTTCGTTGCGCATATTCCAGCGTTACATCAAATGATTTTACTTTCTGGCTGGGCAAATCATACATAGCATCTGTAAGAATACTTTCCAGGATGCTGCGCAGGCCGCGGGCGCCCAGCTTATATTCCAGCGCTTTATTTACCATGAAGTCAAAAACTTCCGGCTCAAATTTTAATGCAATACCTTCTATTTCAAAAAGCCGGGTGAATTGTTTTACCAAAGAATTTTTAGGTTCTGTAAGAATGCTGCGCAAAGTGGTAGCATCTAATGGATTCAGGTAAGTTACAACGGGTAACCTTCCCAGCAATTCCGGTATGAGGCCGAAGTGCTTGAGGTCTACGGCATTTATAAATTGCAGCAGGTTGTTATGTTGGTATTCCTGTAATTCTTTATTTACGTTAAAACCAATAGCATTAGTATTTACCCTGCGGGCAATGATGCGATCTATTCCATCAAAAGCACCACCACAAATAAAGAGAATATTTTGGGTATTAATTTTAATTAGTTTTTGCTCGGGGTGCTTACGGCCACCTTGTGGGGGAACCAGCACCTCACTGCCTTCCAGGAGTTTCAAAAGGCCTTGTTGTACGCCTTCTCCGCTCACATCTCTCGTAATGGAAGGGTTATCACTTTTGCGGGCTATTTTATCAATTTCATCAATATACACAATTCCTTTTTCCGCTGCCTGCACATCGTAGTTACAAGCCTGGAGCAGGCGGGTGAGCATACTCTCCACATCTTCCCCTACATAACCGGCTTCCGTAAAAACGGTAGCGTCTACAATAGCGAAAGGAACATTGAGCATGCGGGCAATAGATTTTGCCAGCAACGTTTTTCCTGTACCCGTTTCCCCAACCATAATAATATTACTCTTCTCTATTTCAACGTCATTTTCTGTTTTCTGATTCAGCCTTTTGTAATGATTGTAAACCGCCACGGCCAGGATTTTTTTAGCTTCATCCTGCCCGATGACATAATCATCAATAAATTTTTTCATCTCCATTGGCTTGCGGATGGTAAGCTTATGTGATGAAGAGGCCGGGTGTTTACTATCTGCATTACCAGCCATTTCCTGTAAAATAATTTCCTGGGCATGTTCTACACAATTCTCACAAATATGGCCATCCTGCCCGGCAATAAGGATCTTAACCTCATCGCGGCTTCGCCCGCAAAAAGAGCAATGTAAAACCTGTTGCTTTGCCATGTTGTTTGTTTAATTTAAAATTCCTTGTCCTGTACTGCAGCAAATTTACAAAAATCTGAGGATCTTCCCAGATAAGACCAGTAATAGATACATATTGTTGCATAAATAGTTAATAAACAGTAAGAAACAATATGCATGAGCGCTATTCAAACCTATTTATACTTCAAAACCCTTATGGGCATTGAATTTGCGACTTACCAGGAAAAATGCTTATGAAAAAAAATATGTTCTCCTGGCTAAAATTTCTCACCTTCTCATATTGTATTATCCCTCTCTCACTTGCAGCCCAACCTGTTATTGCATACCAAACCCTCTTAACCGGGCTTAGTAACCCCGTAGATGTGGTGAATGCCGGTAACTCAGATATTTACATAGTTCAGCAAGGTGGGATAGTAAAAAGGTGGGATGGAAGTACTGTCACTACATTTTTAAATGTTTCATCAGTAGTTACAACGGCTTCAGGCGAACAAGGTTTATTAAGTCTTGCCTTTCACCCGTCTTATGCAACCAATGGATATTTTTTCATTTGGTATACGGCTACCAATGGTAACATTACGCTTGCAAGGTATAAACGCAGTACTACAGATCCTACTGTAGGCGACCCTGCCAGTGGCAAGATCATGCTGAGTGTTCCGAAACCGGGTGGCTTCACTAATCACAATGGTGGTAAACTCAATTTTGGTCCGGATGGTATGCTTTACATTGGTACCGGAGATGGAGGAAGTAGCGGCGACCCAAATAACCTGGCCCAGACTGGCAGCTCATACATGGGTAAAATGCTTAGGCTGGATGTAAATGCTTTTTCTAATGTATTTCCCTATTATTCCATACCGGCAGACAATCCTTTCCTCACAACAGGCGATGGTATTTTAGATGAGATATACCAGACAGGGCTTCGTAACCCCTGGCGCTGGAGTTTTGACAGGATGACTGGTGACCAATGGATTGCTGATGTTGGCCAGGGGCTTTATGAAGAAGTTAATTTTACACAAGCGGGGAATACAGCCGGATTAAATTTTGGATGGCGGTGCCGCGAAGGTTTGCATGCTTATAATATGACTGGTTGCTCTGCAACTTATACGGATCCGTTTTTTGAATACACTCATAATAATTCTACGGGTGGGTATTCCATCACCGGTGGATACGTTTACCGGGGAACTGAATTTCCAACACTTGCAGGTTATTATCTTACTTCAGATTATGTTACAGGGAATGCCTGGTTATTAAAAACAGGACAGGCAGCTACTTTACAAACAGGATTGCCAGCCAATATTGCTGGGTATGGAGAATCATTTGACGGTGGCATTTTATATATTCTCAACCGGGGCAGTGGGGCATTGGCAAAAATTATTGTACCCGCTGTAGTTCCTATATATCTTCAGTCTTTTTCCGGGGAAAAACGAACAGGATTTAATTTACTAAAGTGGGTTGTGCCAGCCGGGCAGGACCCCGCAATTTATGAAGTGCAGTATAGCTATAATAACCAGGATTACCTGGTGGCAGGTACAGTGACAACCGGGGGACCGGAATTTTCTTACCGTCATTATATCGGCAGCCAGGCGAATATTTATTATCGTCTTAAAATCATTGAGCCTTCAGGATATCGTTCATATTCCTCTGCAATACGCCTTGCAGGCCGTGTTGATGTCCCTAAAGCCTGGCCGACGTTCATTACAGAAAAAAATGTTTGGATTCAATTTCCTGCCGGCATGAAAGAAATGATAATAACGGATACGTATGGACGAAAAATATTTTCGAAAACTTTACCCGGACTGGAAGGTCAAATGGTGGTCATCCTTCCCGCCTCCCTGTCAAAAGGAATATACATCCTTGTATTTATTAACCGGGAAGGAAATAAATGGAACCAGAAAATAATCATTGAATAAGTAGGACAACTAAAAAAGCCTTCGAAAAATGAAGGCTTTTTTAGTATCTAACCTTTTTTGAATTCTATTGTTTTCATCACGGCATCTACAATTCCATATTCAATAGATTCCTGTGCATCCAGCCAGTAATCCCGGTCAAAATCTTTCATTACCTTTTCTACTGTCTGGCCACAATTTTCTGCAAGTATTTTTGCACCGAGTTGCTTGGCTTTTAAAATCTGGATGGCCATAATTTCCAAATCAGCACTGGTACCCCTGCCGCCACCGCTAGGCTGGTGTATCATCACTTCCGCATGCGGAAAAATAAACCGGCGGCCTTTGGTACCGCCACTCAGCAGAATGCTTGCCATACTGGCAGCCATGCCCATACAAATAGTACTTACCGGGGAGGAGATCATCTGCATGGTATCATAAATAACCATACCACTGGTAACCATACCTCCGGGGCTGTTCAAATAAAAACTAATTTCCTTGCCCGGTTCGATGGCCTCCAGGTACATAAGCCTGTCTGTTATATCTTTTGCAGATTTTTCATCCACGGCTGTCCATAGAAATATTTTTCTTTCCTCGATAAATTTTTTGTCCAGCATCCACCCACTCATCATTTTCTCCATCGGGTTCTCGGGCATCAATGGTGGCATTTCTTCCTCTTCCATCGTTATCCATCCTTTATAATCCTTCATATACTTAGTCTTTTTTTAATTTTTTAGGATTCATTACCAACACTTCATCCACCAGGCCATATTCTTTGGCTTCATCCGCTTTCATCCAATAGTCACGATCACAGTCAATGCCTACTTTATCTACCGGCTGGCCCGTATGAAAAGCGATTATTTCATAGAGTTCACGTTTCACTTTCTTTATTTCATTCACGGTTATTTCTATATCCGTAGCCTGGCCAC
>JBDSWG010000052.1:0-9365 GCA_039926825.1 Ferruginibacter sp. | reverse complement strand
AATGCCTCGGCTTTGTTATTAGCAAGCACATAACTTCTGATAAATTTTCCGTAAGCAGAAATGTCATATATGATGGATGAATTCAGATTGGATTTTACTTCTTCCAGGTATTGTAATGCCTTACCAGGCTGTTTTAAATACAGATATATTTCTGCAACCATCATTAATTTTGTTCCATAATCCAATTTAATTTTTTGAGTTTTAGCAGTATCTGCTACTGGTTTGTGGAGCTCGGCACTTTTTAAAAAATTATTTAAAGCAATATTGTAATAAAATTTTTGTTGCTGATAATACAACCCTAAATTATAATAGATGTCGCTTTTGTTCTTCAGCGTATCTACGCTTTCTGCAATTTTCTCCAGTTTTTTTACCGCTTCATCTGCCTTTCCCTGCAGGCCCATGTAATGATAAATGGAAACCAGAGCACCGAGGGGCTTAGTACTTTTTTCAACCAGGTTTGCTTTTTTTGCCTCTTCATAGGCCAGCTCAAAATTACCGCTTGCCGAATCAAAATTTTGCTTGTAATAGTAGCCCGTGCCTTTTGCCTGGTAAAATGCAAATTTATATTCATGATCTCCGGCATTTGTAATAGCAAGGCCGGCAGCACCTTCTTTTATTAATTGGTCAAAGGTTTCGGGTTTACCTGTAAAAGCAGCAACAATATTTTCGCACTCAGCCTTTTTGCTGTCTAATAAAGCAAGGTGATCTTTTGATTGTGCCCTGCAAAAAAAAGAAAGCAATAAGCAGGCAAAAGATATAATTATTTTTTGCATAGGTTAATTAGATTTTCCATTGTGCCGTTTCTGTTCTGAAAGTTTTACCTATCGGCAGGCATTGTGCACCAATAAATAATTCGCCTGTTTGCATACGGGTTATTTTATCCCTTTTTACTGCATAACTGCGGTGAATCCTGCTAAAAACATTTACCGGCAGCTGTTTTATAAAGCTGCTAAGCGGCATCAGCGTCATGTATTTTTTATGTGTGGTTATTATCCTGGTGTAATCTTTCATTGCTTCCAGGTAATGTATATCGTTGAGCGGAATTTGAATCTGGCTATGCCCTTCTTTTATGGTGATGGTTTCTTTTTCAAATTGAACTGTATAAGCAATAGCATTTTGTTTCATTTCCCAAAAGTCAAATACACGTTCTATGGCTGCCTTAAAACGCTCCGTTTGCACAGGTTTTAAAATAAAATCAAATGCTGCAAGTTCGTAGCTTTCTAAGGCATATTCCATGTGAGAGGTTACAAATATTGCGATGGGTACTTCTTCTTTTGCCATGCGCAATAACTCAATGCCATTTGTGCCGGGCATATCCACATCTAAGAAAGCAATGTCTGGATTAAGGGTTTTTATGGCTTCTAAAGCTTCATCGGCGTTGTTACAAACTGCGACGTTTATGAGCCGGTCAAACAGCTTAGCCTTTGCCAGCAAGGTAAGCTGGTCAAGTTTATTATCATCTACAATGATATAGCGTAAAGGGGTGTTCATTGCAAAAACCATAGATTATAAACAAATATAACGTATGGCAAGTTTGCAAAAACAGATTATATATTATGTTTTACAACAAGAGTTGCCTTTTATTTCATATGCTGCGAAAACAACTTACTGGAGGTTTATATTTCTTTTTTAAAAATATTTTTAACATCAGATCGCCGCCCATGAGCACCTTACCGGTTAACAGCCGTCTAAAATTTGGTAATTTTAAATTAAACAATCATTTTATTTCTATTTCTTGAAAATGAACCAGTTCTTTTTCTTTAAAAAGCTGAATGTAATATCTTCCGGATTTAAGTAAATTTTTCTTCCAATTTATTCTGGAGGTTCCAATTGGTTTTGATTCATTTGTAAAAACTTTTATCACCACATTTCCCGCTATATCTGTGATAATTCCCGTGTAATTACCTTCAGATATTACTTCTAAAATGCCATAATTTTTATCAGAAAAAATAGCAGAGATTTTTGCATCGGCAAACCGAATCCCTTTTTTTGCAGGAACATTTAATTTTTTAGTTTCGAAAATAGAGTCGTTCATGTTTGATTTCACTAATGGAATACCGCCGGTGTTGCATGGATTGATATAGGCCAAAACTGTACTGTTTTTATTGGCTATGAACCCCGGGCTAAGTGTAATATGGTCACCGGCTTTCATCAAAAATCTGGCACCTACATCGCCGATAATAATTGCCGTTGCTGCAATATCATTGGAGGCTTCAAAAAAATGTTGTCCACCATAATTTGCATTAAGTGTAAGGGAGGGTACGCAGGTGGAATATAAATCAGAAATAAAATTTCCGCTTCCAAAAGTAGCTGCAATTATTTTTCCGGCAGTGGTATTTATTTTTAAATCGCTTACAGGAGTTGAAGGCAAGTTGTTGTAAAATGGTTGCCAGTCGGTCATGACATTACTTTTTACAAAAACACCAATATCGGTTCCTACGTAAACGGTATTGTTAGCATCTACTGCTATACTATGACAGGCTACATTGGGCAGACTACCCGAAATGTTTACCCAGTTTGCCCCTGTATCTTGTGTGGCATAAACCTTTTTACCTGGCTGGTATCCCCCAAAACAGGCAAATGCATTTAATGAATTTAGTTTGTTTACATCTAATCCGGTAATTGTAGAACCAGTTGGATAACCAGGGTTACCACTTATTGTTTGGACAACCATAGGTGTACTGGTTGCATTATCACTTCTTCTTAATGTACCACCACTACTACTTGCTACGTATAATCTGCTGCTATTGCTTGGGCAAGTAGTAAGTACACTGCCAAAGGAGCCTGATATTTTTGTAATCCATGTTGTACCAAAATCATCGGACCTGGCAAGGCTATTTTCGCCAGCACAATAAATACGGTTACTCGAATTATAATCTCTGGTTAAAAGTGGAAAAAAAACAGTGTCGTTTGGAACCGTTTTATTTGTAACATTAACACCGCCATCAATTGTTTTACGAATGTTTTCATTTGAAATAAATACAATGGTGTTAACATCATTATCTTTTATTACACAATCAAATCCATCGGCACCATAAAAATGTTTATAGTTAGTACTTGCAGTTGTTTTGATATTAGTACCATTATCCTGTGCACCAGAGGCAAACACATTAGCATCTGCTTCATAATAATCGCCATGGTAAGTTGCCATTATTTGTAATCCGTCCGAAACAAATGCCCAATTGGTACCATCTATAGTGAAACCAACACCACCATCGGAACTACTATACAAATATCCATTTAAAGGATTGTAGGCAAGTGTATGTACATCTGCATGTACATAATTCCCTGGCTCATTATCCTTCCAATGGGTTCGGCTACTATCAAAGCTGCTACCTGCGTTAGTACTTTTCCAAATATTAATACCTGCAGTATAAATAACTGAACCATTGGTTGGTGATACTGCAATATCTAAATCGTAACCAGCCTGGTCTTTAGCATCACTTCCATCAATTGCATAGCCCAAAATGTTGGGCGTATTTGTAGTTAATGTAAAATCAGGCGTACCAGTAGTTGTACTTAAATATACACCTTTAAATGAACCAGCCCCTGTGGCTCTACCTGTCAATAAATAAATATAATCGGGTGTATTAGCGCTTACCCCAATAGCTGTTCTTTCGGAATAACCAGGGCCCCCGGTATAGCCAAGATTTGACCAATCATCCCCAGAATTTGAACTTATGTATAATGGGTCAAAGGTTTGTTTTCTGGCAGCATACATTATGGTAGGGTCGCCTGGCTTAAATTCGATATCGGTAAAATTGCCTGATTTTGTTTGAGTCCAGGTAGAACCAGCATTAATAGTTTTATAAATTCCATTACTGGTTGCTGCAAAAAGTATGGAGGCATTTGTAGGATGTTGTACTAATTTGTAACCATAATAATTAGAAAGTACATTAGGAAAAACTCCGGTTGTATTCCAGGTAACACCACCATCAAATGATTTAAAAACTCCCTTGGAAGCTATATTATAACCATAATTTACTATAAGTCCAGGATGATTACCATCACCATCGCCAGTGAGTGCATATACAATGTTGGCATTGGTTCTATCATACAATAAACCCCCTATGGCAGAAGAAGGAAAATTGGCCGACAACGAAGACCAATTGGATCCATAGTCGGTTGTTTTCCAAATGCCACCTTGCGGTGAACCAGCCAATAAAGTACTTGCAACTGTAGGATGAAATGCCAGGCAACTTATTCTACCCATTCCACTATTATATCCACTACCAAATCTAGTTACGGTAGAGGGTCCAAATTTGGTCCAAAATGAATTGGAGGATTGTGGGGCAGAAGTTCCCGAAGTTGCTTTTCCTTTTTCATTATTTATGGCTTCTAATATTTTTTCCTGAACGTTGGGCACTAGATTTCCATTCTCATCTAACCTCGACTTATGGTAATACTCCCACCGTTTCCAAAATAAATAATCGTTTTCAAATTCCTCCTCTTCCTCGCCATTTTTTGTTTTAAATGTATTTTTATTTTTTGCTTCATCTTTGTAATATTCATCTACCTCTGCCATTATTGATTTTAAATTTGTCTTCCCATTTATCCTGGCATTTAACTCCGCAGGTATTTGCGAATAGGAAAATTCTAAAATGGTTAAACAGATAAAAAAGAGTGCTGCTTTTTTCATAAAAGGTATTTATTTTTTGCTCTTTTGTAGTTCAGTAATCTGTTTTTGTAAATCAATAATATACAAGCTCATCTCCTCAATTTTTTCCAGCATTTTACGTTGGATTTCGCCAAGGTGTTGCCCGTCTTTTTCAATTTCACTTGCAGATGGAATATTGGGTAGATGCTTATTTTCATTTACAAATTTCTCTAAATCTGTAATCGAAAGTTTTTTGTAATTATTTTCAAAAACATAATCGGGCCAGGCTGCTTTTAATTGCACTCTTACTTCTTCACTAATGATCTTACCAAATACTTTTAGTTTGTACCCGCTACCAAGGCTTACATTTTCTGCATTAAGATTGCTGCTGCCCAGGCTTACTGTTCCATCATACTCAATCCACATTTTATCCTGCAGGTAAGTAGGTGCGCCCGCTGATGCATTGCCGCCGGTATTAGATAAAATTATTTTACTGTCTGTAGGATTCACGCCAATATACCCGGCGCCCCCGCTACTTATCATATAGCTGCCTGCATTATAATATGTATTAAAACCAATACCGGGGTAGTTGCTTTGTATAGAAACACCTGCGGTATTTGCGCCGAAAACAGCATTGGTATTTCCTACTACTTTATTTACTACCAGCCCGCCAATAACGGGAGCATTGGTACCTATTCCCACATTTCCATTTCCTTTCACCCTCATATTTTCTGTAAAGGCTGAGCTGTTGCCATATCCAAATGCTATATCGGCATTTGAAGCACTGGAGTATAATTGCATTAACGAACCTTGTATGCCGAGCCCATAATGCCCACCAAGAGCATCGCCCCACAATGAAATTTTATTACCAGTTGTACTGGCAAATGATAGTGGTGCAGAAGGGTCTGTAGTACCTATACCCATTTGAGAATTTTTTACGTCAAACCCCATACGCCAATTACCATTACCAAAATAACCATAGGTACTATCGTTTAACATACCAATAAATGCAGCTTCGGTGTTATCTGCTTTGTTGTGCCAAATACCTGCAGTAGCAAGAGGGCCATTATCTCTTAACCGCATTCTCCCATTCACATCTAACAAATAAGCAGGTGCTTGTGTGCCTATGCCTATGTTAGTACCATCGTTGTATAAATTAGAGGTAGCAATAAAAGCGGTGCCGTTGTGCCTTAAAGTATTTCCGCTTACACCTGCTGGAAGCCCACCACCACCTGCAGGGGTTATCCATGATACTAACCCAGCAGCATCTGAAGTGAGAACTTTACCGGCGCCCTGAGTACCATCAGTAATTTTGAGTGTTCCGTTTATTTCCAATTTTGCAGTAGGAGTTATAGTGCCAATACCCACATTTCCGTCATCGGTTATAGAAAGCCTTTCTTTCAGGCTAGCATTTACTGATGTAGCAAAGGTAAAAAGACCTAAACGGGCCACATTGGTTCCTGTACCGATTGTTTTTATAGCTCCTGTAAAATAAGTTCCTGTTTTAAAAAACAGGTCGCTGGTGATATTGGTGTTCAGCGTATTTGAATTTTCCAATCTTAATTTTTCAGCAGACGTGCCAAACACATGCAGGGGAGCAAATGGCGTTGTTGTACCAACGCCCACATTTTGTGCCTTAGCAATGCCTGATAATAAAATTAGGTAAGCAATAAATAATTTTTTCATTGTGGTAACATTTAAAAAAAGAGGTTTAAAATATTAAAACAAATATTAAATACTTTGCTGGTAAATAAAACGAGAATCGCTGAAAGGAGGATTTAAACCGACGAATGGAATTAGTATTAAGGGGGTTGAAGCTGCAATACTTTAGATTTTTATTTATATAATCATCATAAAAAATGCCGCTGCCTTAAGAAATGCAGGATAAGCTCGGAAACTGAAACACCATATCCCAATTCACTAAAAGGAGAAAAGTAGTTGGTAACAGACATCCAGGGCTTGCACTCTTACCCGGCAATGGATTATTTATAAACAGAGGTCAGGCGACTCTTAATAATTCTATAACCTGTTTTCTTTTTCGTCTTGATATTTCTACCCGGGAAGCATCCTTCATAAATATATTACCGGCACGATCTACAAAACTTACAAAACTTTTATTTACAAGATGCGATCGGTGAATGCGTACAAATCCGTAACCAGTGAGTACGTCTTCATAATTACCCAGAATTTTTGAAATAATAAGTGGCAACCTGTTACTGAAGTAAATGCAGGTGTAATTACTGCTTGCCTCGAGGCGTATGATATCCCTGGGATCAAAAAAATGCGTTCCTTTTGATGTTGATACCATAAGCTGGAAAGAAATATCAGGTTGATTATTTAAGACATGCATGGTCAATTTTTTTGCGGTTACTAATGCATTACAAAGAATGCAGCAGTATGAGGTATAAAGTAAATATTGTAAAAGCAACTGCTGTTATTATTTTTTCTAAAGGTTTGTTTTGAGCCGGGGGCTGTTTTTTCCCCAGCAAAATCTTACTTCATAACAACGATATTTTGCTGCTGTAACATTTTCACAGATTGTATTTTTGCTTTTTGTTTCGTGTGTAAAGTACTAAGGCGTTAGGTTTAAAATATTATTTCAAATATTAAATACTTTGTGACAAGATAAAAATTTAATCGCCGAAAGGCAGTTTTAAACCGACGAACAGAAAACCTCACTGTTTTTATAATTGGTGAGATTTTGTCTAAGTAAAGCTTTCATTGTAAGGGTTTAATGTCGTTATTGTGTTTGCCGGCAGGCCGGGAAAAGAAATATAAAGAAAGTATACGTCAGGGACTTTGTACCTGTTGCTTCAATAACAGTTTTACTTGTTCCATTTCTTTTTTTAATGTAAGTATATCATTGGTTTGGTTTGATATATTTTGTTTTAAAGAATTGTTTTCCTGTGAAAGTTCCTGTACCGCCTTTACAAGTACTGCTGTAAGCTTACTGTAATCTACCATCCAGGGATTGGTAGCCACATCTGCACCTCCTTCTTTTACAGCCTGCGGATATACTGTATACAGTTCCTGGGCAAGTAAACCTGTCTGTAAAGATTTTCTATTATCAAAAATATAATTGTAATCTTTTACCTTCAATTTCAAAATTGTAGAAAGGCCATATTGCGTTGAAGTAATATTTTCTTTAAGACGTTCATCAGAGGTCGTATTATAACTAGTAGTTGTACCGTTAGTTGTGATATTACCTACTTCGGAGCCGTTAACCTGGAAAGAAACTAAACTGCCTGAAGAACCAGCAGGCTTCGAAAGATGTAAGCCGGCTCCAATGCCTGACCTTTGCACACTGATATAAGCATCAGTACCTGCAGTTACTAATTCAATAGCATTTAGTGAAGAGGTGCCGTTATAAACAATGCCAGTGCGGGTATTGCCACCGCTAAAAAAATTGGCCGTACCCTTTACATGTAAAGTAGACATAGGTGTTGATACACCAATACCTACATTGCCATTTTTTTGTACAACCATCGCATTGGACCTCAAATTATTTGCGTCACCGTTTCCAATAATAAAAAGTGGAGTGGTTGTGTTTACCGATACTTCATTATCTAACAGTATAGAATCATTATAAAGACCCATAACTACAGACGCAAATCCTTTGGCTTTTGTAAATGATCCCATTGCAGTTGAAGTGCTTCCGCCGGCATATGTATTATCTCCCATTGCAGTTGAAATGTTTCCGGTGGCATTTGTGTAAACGCCCATTGCAGTGGAATAAACTCCTGCACCAGTTGTACTGAATCCCATTACAGTAGATATATCACCAAGCGCAGATGTATTACTTCCTAACGCAACAGAATTAAGTCCAAGGCCAATTGTATTTCTTCCCATTGCAAGAGAATAATCGCCTACGTTTACATTATCCCATTGGGTACCCGTGGTTTGGCCTGCCCGAAATGCTGCTTTGCCTGGATAGTACATCATACGGCTGCCTGCCCCCAGATCAGGTACTGTAGACGCAGCATTATATGTACCTGTTACCAGTATTCCCTTTATGGTGCTGCTTCCTGTATTTATATGCAGCAATGCATTTGCATTAGGTAGGTTATTACCAATCCCTACATTACCATTTTTTTGAACTACCATAGCATTACTCCTGGCATTATCTGCAGTTCCGTTACCTATTATAAAAAGAGGGGTTATAGAATTGGAGATGCCTTCATTACTCAGGAGTATAGAATCATTATACATTCCTAATACCGCAGACGCAAATCCTTTTGCCTTTGTGTTATATCCACTTGCTGTGGATTTACTCCCCCCTGCAAATGTATTATCCCCCATTGCAGTGGAATAATCGCCGGCTGCATTTGTATTGAAACCCATTGAGGTGGAAAGATATCCACCGGCAGTTGTATAAGATCCCATTGAAGTGGAAGTATACCCGCCTGCTAATGTTTTGTACCCTATTGCAGTGGAATAAACTCCTCCGGCATTTGTACCATATCCTGTTGCAGTTGAGTAAAAACCTACGTTTGCATTATCCCAAGCTGTGCCATCAGAATATCCTGCTCTAAACGCTCCTTTGCCGGGATAGAACATCATGCGGCTACCTGACCCGATGTCAGGTATCGTAGACGTTGCATTATATAAACCTGTTACTAACAAGCCCTTCGTGGTGCTGCTGCCTAACTCTACATGGAGCAATGCATTAGCATTTGGGGTTGGCGTACCTATGCCTACATTTTGTGCAGAAGCGAAACTTGATAATAATATCAAGTAAGCAAGAAATATATTTTTCATTGTGGTAGCG
>JBDSWG010000051.1:0-3403 GCA_039926825.1 Ferruginibacter sp. | reverse complement strand
GTTTCATGAAGATAGCCGAACCAACTAAGCCTTCCGATTGTGTAAGCAATGTATGCGATAACAAAAGCTATTTTTCCTTTTACCTTAAACGATATAAGCAAAACAGGAACTGGTGCAAGCCAAAGTAAATACCAAAAATCTCCGTTCAGTTCATTAGCCAAAAACCAGCCTAAGCCAGATAGTATGATGCAACATATGGATAAATAAATGCGGGTACGATGTAAGCTTATTGATTTGCTGCTATTCATTATTTCAACCTTATAACCGTACAAACATAACCGTAAATAAATGCTTCCATTGGCCAATTATTAAGAAGCGGGGAAATCTTCTTTATACTATGTGCTGCAGGATATTGCAGGAAGCTTCACGCAAAAACCACAATCACTCCCGACAAAGCTGCAACATTCCTTTTTTATTCATAAAAACTCGCATAATAACCGCAGAAACACAACAATTATACATATTTTCATTTCCCGTTTGTTCACGCTACGATTTGCTTTCTACTTTATTAATAAAAGAAAATGAAAAAACTTTCACCTGCCTTTTCAATTGTCTTATTATTCCTGGCCACATTTTATTCACCTGCAAGGGCACAGGCCCAACAGCCTAAAGCGCTTCCGGACGATGGCTACCTGCTTTCGCTGGTAAATAAATACCTGAGTACACCAGTAACTAAAACTACATCAACATCAGGAGAGGTTTTCCTGCAGCGGGACATGTCGGCATACCTGCATACTAATATTACACCGGCACCCTCTATTAATGCTACAGAACAGGATCATGGCCATGATCATAACGATGCAATGCTTCGTGAGTTTTTAAACCGGCCGCACCCTGATATGGCCACCATGAACAGGTATTTTGAAGATGCCGCCGCAGAATTTCATGTGCCGGTAAATATTTTGAAAGCAGATGCACAAGTGCAGAGCAATTGGGCCCAGGTACCCGCATCTATGTATGGATCATGGGGGGTAATGGGACTAATAGAAAATCAATATACACACCAGCTTTCTAAGGCGGCTTCCATATTGCAGGTAAATATCGAAGCCATAAAACAAAATGCAAAAACAAATGTAAGAGCCGCCGCAGCATTACTGGCATTCTATCAACAAGGTAAACCGGCGTCTGATAATTTGGAAGATTGGTTTGAATCAACGGCGTTGCTTACGGGTCTTTGGGATGCCGCTTTAAAAAACGACCTGGCTCTGCGCATATTTGATGTATTGAATACAGGTAGTAAATCTGTAACGCTATGGGGAGAGATCATTTACATTGAACCGGTAATTATTCACCTGCCTAAAACCTACACCGAACCGGATGTTGCCCGGAACAATATAAATAGTCCGCAATCACCCACAGCAGTAGATTATCCTAACGCGGTTGCCAACTTTACAACCTGCAACTTTGGCAGCAGGCCGGTTGGTTCCGTCATAAAATATTATTTTGTGCATTACGTGGCCACGGGTACTTACCAGGGCGCTATCAACTGGTTTAAGGATTGCTCTTCAAATGTTAGTGCGCACTATGTAGTTCGTAATTATGATGGCGAAGTGAGCCAGGTGGTGCTGGAAGAAAACCGGGCATGGTCACAAGGCGTAACTACTTATAATGACCTGGGCATTGGCGTAGAACATGAAGTGCTGGCTACAAACCTGGCCATGTGGGATAGCGAACCGATGTTGGTTGCTGCTGCAAACCTGGCGGTAAATGTTTGTAACCGCAGGGCCATCCCAAAAGTAAGAAGGGTAACCAATGGCGATGCGGGCATCTATGGACACAATGATGTGAAGGTGACGGATTGCCCAAACATGACTGCAGCCAGGTGGACAAACTACCTGAACAGGTTAACCACTGTAAATGCATCTGCGCCTACGTTGTATAGTATTGGAAACCCGGGCAGCGGCACAACGGTTACGGCTACCTGGAAAGGAAATATAGATCCCACGTTAGCAGGCTACAGGCTATATTATGCAACCAGCGATGCTCTCACCAACTGGTCATTGGCTGCAGATGAAACTACTTTAACGGCTGCAAGCACTTCGGTAACCCTGGATGCCTCACAATTTATAGTGCCGCCAACCGGCAATGTGTATCATTTTAAATTAACTGCGGTCGTTACAGATGGCACTAATCCATTAGTGGAAAGTTCCGCTAGTGATATTTATTCCAGGTCATCAAATATTACCGGTCCGAAAGTATTGATTGTAGATGGCTTTGATCGTTCCAATGGTTCATATTCCAATTCTACCCATTCCTTTGTAACCAGTTATTTTAAGGCATTACGCAATAAAGCGAATTTGCAAATAAGCAGTGTAGCAGATGAAAGAATTGTAGATGGTACTGTGTCATTGAATAACTACGATATCGTAGTTTGGTTTTCAGGAGACGAATCCGGTACACCGCTTGTACTCTCCGTTAATGAAAGAACCGCAATAAAAACTTTCCTGGAAGGAGGAGGAAAACTGATCCTGACAGGTTCTGAAATAGCTTACCAGTTTGGCCGCTCTGTTTCCTCCAATTACGACCTGAATTTCTTTAGTAATTATCTTAAATCAGCCTATGTAGCCGACGGTTTAAGTTCCTACACCCCAGCAACGGGCATTGCAGGCACTCCATTTGAAGGATTTTATATACCTTTTGGCATTGTATATCCTGAAGATTCTCCTGATGCTGTTTCAGCTATGAACGGGTCTGTAAGTATTTTTAATTATAATGTTGCCCCACCTAATAAAGGCGGTAATGTTTATACAGGCTTATTTGGAGCAGGAACTAATCCCGGGGCCCTTATTTATTTAAGTTTTGCCTTGGAAACAGCATTAGACTCTTCCATGACAGCTTTTATGGGAAAGGCATTAGCCTATTTTAATCTTCCTATTGTAACTCTTGTATCCGCCAATGATGATGCCGCAAGTACAGAAACGGGAGCGGCTAAACGCATTTATGTGCTGGCCAATGATAGCGGCAACGGGTGGCCTTTAAATCCTGCCACTCTTACCATTGTAACAGCGCCTGCAAATGGCATGGCTACATTGGATAACAATGGTAACGTCACTTATATTTCTAATGCCGGCTTTACGGGTAATGATCTTTTCCGTTACCAGGTGCAAAATACGAATGGCGATTTTTCCAATGTAGCTACCGTTAGTATTACTGTGGTTTCTGCACAGCCATGTAATCCCTCACCACCGGAAGTAGATAATGCATTTCCAAAACGTGACCTCCGTGGTGCGTGGGTAGCAACGGTTTCGAACATCGATTGGCCATCTGCCAGAACACTTAGTACGGTAGCGCAACAGCAGGAATTAATAAATATTTTGGATACACTTTCCCGTACGGGAATTAATACTGTGTACTTACAGGTGAGGCCGGAGTGTGATGCGCTGTATGCATCCACCATTGAGCC
>JBDSWG010000050.1:0-43831 GCA_039926825.1 Ferruginibacter sp. | reverse complement strand
GTAGCCGCATTTTCCAGTGCAATTATTTTACCTCCGCCTTTTACCCAGGATTGTAAGCCGGCCCATTGCCCTTTATCTTTCAGCATGGGATAATTTCCATCAGGCAAAATGAGCACATCGGTATGTGCCAGGTCCCGGACATTAAAACTGCTGATATCCATTACCGTTAGTGGGTACTGAAGTTGCTGATCAAAAAGATGCCAGACTTCCCCGGCGGCATTTGGATTGGTGCCTTTACCCGTAAGCATGGCCACGGAAAGTTTTTTCAGCCGGTGTAATTTATCCGAGCCGAAATCAAACCCGCTTTGCATCATGCCGGAAGCCACCGGCACTACTGTACTACCATAGGCCGCAACCATTTGCAGCACATCTTTAATTTTACTTTCATTACCACTGCGAAGTATTACCAAAGTTCCTTTTTTATACACCTGGTTATTAAAAGAAAAATCTTTCTCTGCAAAGCGTACCTGCACATCTTTTGCCAGCAACGCTGCCAGCAGGCGTCCCTCTGTGAAATTGCGGTATGGAATTAGGTAACCATAGCCATCGGAAGGCGAAATAGCTACAGAGGGAATGGCACGGAACATTTGCCGGACATCAATTTTTTCGGACGTCGCCCAGGTTTGTATGCCATAAGCATACGGCAGTGACCAGGCAGTAATATCATAGGTTGCAGAATCTTTCAATGATGCACTGGGTTCAAACAAAACTTTTATTAAAACCGCTTTTGGCTGGGCCGTAGACACTACCAGATCAGAAGTTGAAATAGTATGGGTATCTGTTTTTCCAGTAAAATAATTATACCCTTTTATGGCTTTCTGAGTACCCTGCCCATATTGGATACCATTGCGGTCAAAAAGTATTTTTAAAGACTCAAGGGCTTCCGGATTTTCCCCGGATAAAATATAGGTTTTGTAGGGTGCATTAGTGGCATATACCGCATCGCGGAAAAAAGACTGGAAGGCAGAAAGCAGGCGACTGTGTTGTGCCGAAGAAACTTCAATTGTACTAAGAGATGTAGTAAAATGATGGGCAATACGATCCGTAAGTTTTAGTGTATCGCCTCCGCCTAATGCGATTCCCAGCCCGGCCCGGCCATGACCAGCCTGCTCATACGTCATTCCAATGGCCCCGTTGTAAAGCGGGTAGGTATCCCCGTAAGAAGGATAAAATAAATCAAAATATTCTTTGGTGAAATAAAGCCAGCCATTAGCATCAAAATATTTCGCATGGTTGGTCCCGATGATGCCCTGGAACTCCCGCTGCCAGGGTGTTATTACTTCATGAAAAGGTTCTGCTGCGGGTGCAAAATAATAGGGGCTCTCCGGAGATTGTTCATGAAAGTCACAATGAACCTGGGGAAGCCAGGCATTATATTTTGCCAGGCGCTGTTGTGTTTCCACCTGCGTTTGCCAGGCCCAGTCGCGGTTGAGGTCAAAATAATAATGGTTTACACGACCGCCCGGCCAAGGTTCCATGTGTTCCCGGGCTTCGGGCGATGCATTATTTACCCGTCCCTTCATCTGCGTGTACCAATTCACGTAACGTTCCCGTCCATCCGGGTTCAGACAGGGATCAATCACCACAACAATATTCTTCAACCAATTATTCAGTGAAGCATTTTTTCCGCTTAGTATTTCATATAAAATTTTCATGGATACTTCAGAAGAACTGGCTTCATTTCCATGTACATTATAGCTAAGCCAAACAATAGCTGGTGCATTCAAATCTGCCGGGGCATCTGTGAGCATACCGGCCAGCCTGAGGTTATTCATACGTATTTGTTCCAGCCGGGCAATATTTTCCGGGCTACCTACAAATGCCAGCAACAGGGGCCTGTTCTCATAAGTTTTACCATACTCCTGCAATTGCATCATGTCAGGTTTTGCTTTGGCTGCCTGTTCAAAATATTGTACAATCTTAAAATGTGGCGTAAATTGCTCTCCAAGTTTGTAACCTAGGAAAACATCAGGACTGGAAACATCCTGGCCAATGCTGGTGTAAGCAGATAAAAAAAAAGCAGCTAAAACAAAAATAAATTTCATACCTCTTAAATATAAATTGTTGCCTGGGGAATTATAGTTTCGGGCAAGTTAGTAAAACCATGATAAAGAAAATTTTAATCGCCGTTTGTCTTTGGGTTCCTTTCCTTACCCAATGCAGTTCCGCTACGTATCAAATTACAAAAAATGCGGCCGGAAGAAAAGGCGCAGTTGTATCTGCACATGCCCTGGCCAGCCAGGCTGGCCTGGAGATTTTAAAGCAAGGTGGAAATGCCATGGATGCTGCTATAACCACCCAATTTGTTTTGGCGGTAGTTCACCCTTCAGCTGGTAACCTGGGCGGTGGTGGCTATACCATTGCACATTTCAAAGATGGGAAAACGCTGGCCATTGATTACCGGGAAACTGCACCTGCCAAAGCACACCGGGATATGTACCTGGACAGCCTGGGCATGCCCATCAAAAATTTATCGCTAAGGGGTGCCTTAGCCGGAGGGGTTCCAGGCTCTGTTGCTGGTATTATACAATGCCTTCCCTATGCCCGCTTTCCGCTGGCGAAACTGATAACCCCAGCCATACTACTGGCGGAGAAAGGATTTATACTTACAGACGGAGAGGCCAAGGCATTCAACCGCTTAAGCGAAGAGTTTTTAAAATATAACCGCCAGCCCGTTGCTTTTGTGAAAGATGGCGGCTGGAAGGCCGGGGACAAGCTCATTCAACCAGCCTTGGCACTTACCCTTAAGCGTATACGCAGCCAGGGATTTAAAGGATTTTATGAAGGTGAAACAGCCAGGGGTATTGCGGCCGATGTGTCCCGGGCAGGTGGAATTATTAGTGAAGAAGATTTAAAAAATTACCAGGCCGTAGTGAAACCAATAATGAGATTTAATTATAAAGATGTTGAAGTTTTAAGTATGCCCCTGAGCAGCAGCGGAGGTATCATGCTCAAACAAATGCTTACGATGGTGGCAAATGCAGATCTGGGCAAAAGCGGCTTTCACAGCCCGGAAGCTATGCAATGGATGATAGAAGCAGAACGCCGCAGCTTTGCTGATCGGGCTTTTTACCTGGGAGATGATGCGCAGGTACACGTACCCGTTACTTCCATCACCAATGCGCAGTATTTAAAGAACCGGGTAGCAGATGTGATACCGGGTGTAGCCGGTAAAAGTGTAAACCCGGGCCACGGCATTCCTAAAGAATCCGAACAAACCACGCATTTTTCTGTGATAGATAAAGATGGAAATGCCGTTTCTGTAACCACCACGCTCAATGACGGCTATGGCAGCCGCTTTGTAGTGAGCAGTGCCGGCTTCATTCTAAATGATGAAATGGATGACTTCAGTATAAAAGAAGGGTTTCCTAATATGTACGGTGCCTTAGGTAATGCTGCTAATGCTATTGCCCCCGGCAAACGCATGCTCAGCAGCATGACGCCGACCATTGTTTTGAAAAATAACCAACCCTACCTCGTAACGGGAACACCCGGTGGCACCACTATACCCACGTCTGTTTTTCAAACAATTTTAAATGTGGTGGAGTTTAACCTTAGCGCCAATGATGCTGTAAACCTTCCGAAATTTCATCATCAATGGCTACCGGATGTGGTATATGTAGAAAGGACCATGGATAGTTTACCCATACAAAAACTTAAAAAAATGGGATATGTAATCACACCCAGGGAAAGCATTGGCAGGACAGAATTGATCGTACGGGATGGCAAAGGAAACATCACCGCGGTGGCGGATAAACGCGGTGCAGATGATGCCCGTGCATATTGATAAATGTTGGGCTTAATGCCCTACTTTTGCACGCTTATGCAACAAAAATTATTTACTTCAGTATTCATCCTCGCTATATGTACTTCTTTAAGTTCTTTTGCTCAATCAAGGGTTGCACTTAAAGCCGGGCCAACATTTGACAAAGCCCATGCCCGGTATTATGGTAATGATTTACCTTCAAAATTTGGTGTAGGCGGAAATTTAGGCCTCCAGGTTTCTGCGGAGCTGGAACCGCCGCTATATTTTATGGGTGTGGTTTTATTAAACCAGAAAAGCTTTAGTGTACAACCGGATACGGGCAGCATCAGCAATTATGATTATCGTTTAAATTACCTGAGTATAGCCCCTATGTTTTCCTATCACCTGCCTACCGGCACGGGTAACTTCTTTGCTATTTCCGCAGGACCCATGGGCAGTTTTGGAATTTCCGGCAAAGAGAAGTTGACAAAAAATAATATTACAACCAGCCGCAAGTTGGCTTTTTCTACCTCCAGTGATATTAGTATTATTGACCTTTCTGCTTACACCAGCGCCGGTTACCACACGAGTCAATGGTTCGCAGAGTTAGCTTATGAACATGGCTTTGTAAACCTGAATCATGAAACACCCACAGATGGCCGCGACCTTCAAAACAGGACACTAAGTTTTAATATTGGCGTTTACATTCGCTAAGCCCTAAAATATATGGTAAAACTTGCAGCGTCTTTTGTGCTTAAAAGCTGATAGGCTATTTTTACACATAAATCATTGACCTGCAAAAGTTTTTCAAAATATTATATCGCAGCCTGCTGATTTTCCTCGCCCTGCTTATAATTCTTTTTGGGGTGCTCCAGCTTTCTTCTGTACAAACCTGGTTGCTGGGGAAAATTGCCGGCAATTTTTCTGAGAAATTACACACGCGTGTGACCATTCAACACGTCGGCTTACGATTTTTTAATAAAATGGAATTATCAGGCTTCATGGTGGAAGACCGGAGGCACGACACGCTTCTTTACGCCGGTAAAGCCAGGCTTAACCTCACAGATTGGTTTTTTTTAAAAGATAAAATTACCCTTAAATACATTGGGCTTGATAATGCTATAATCAATATGAACCGATCAGATTCTACCTGGAATTATGGCTTTCTCGTTGATTATTTCAGCAGCCCCAGTAGCAGCACATCTAAAAAAAAGGATATTGAAATCTCTCTCCAGGAAGTACATTTTAATAATGTTCGTTTTAATAAAATAGATAAATGGATAGGCCAGGATATGCTGGCTTCTATGCAGAAGATGGACATCTGGTTTAATGCCATTAATTATAACCGGAAGGAAGTAAGCATCCGTAAAATTTACCTGGATCATCCCTCATTTGCACAAAATGATTACGACGGCTTGCGGCCGGAAGAAACCAGTATGGTACCGGTGCTGGAAAAAATTCCTGTCATTTCTGCATTCAAATGGAATAATTCAGGCTGGGATATTCTTGTCAGTAATCTTCAATTGGAAAACGGAATATTCCGGAACGATAAATATACCGAGCGGAAACCCTTCACCCATATGTTTGATGGTATGCACCTTTATTTCAGCGGCATAACAGGCAACCTGGATAATATACGTATGCACCATGATACCCTGCGTGCAGCCGTTCATCTCATGGCGAAAGAACAAAGTGGCCTGCTCGTAAAAAATTTACAGAGCAACGTAAAATTTACGCCGGAGTTAATGGAATTTAATGACCTGGACCTGCAAACTAACCGCAGCCGATTGGGAAATTATTATTCTATGGGTTTTAAAGCATTTAATACAGATTTCAGCCGCTTTCTTCATAATGTACAACTGGAAGCTAATTTCAAGAACAGCGTTATTAATAGTGATGATATTGCTTTTTTTGCGCCTGAAGTCAGCAGCTTGAAAAAAGTATTTTTCCTGAATGGTGAAGCTAAAGGCACCGTAGATAATTTTACGGCGCACAATATGTCTGTACAAGCCGGGCAAACCAACATTTCCGGGGACCTTTCTATGCGGGGCTTACCGGATATAAATACAACTTTTATAGATTTAAAAGCCTCAGATTTTCAAACCAGTTATGCAGACCTGGTTTCTCTTGCACCTGCTATACGACAGGTACAAACGCCGGCTCTGAATAAACTTGGAAACATTCGTTTCCGGGGAAATTATACGGGCTTTATAAATGATTTTGTTACCTATGGAACTTTTCAAACCAGCCTGGGAACGGTTACAGCAGATTTGAATATGAAGTTGCCTTCAGGCCGGCCACCAACCTATAGCGGTAAACTGGTAACGGCTAATTTTAACCTCGGATCATTTCTCAATACTGCTGACCTCGGAAATATTTCTATGAATGGCCAGGTGCAGGGCAGCGGATTTAATGCACGGGATATTGATATCCGCTTCAAGGGAAATGTAAACAGCGTTTATGCGTTGGGGTACACTTACCGGAATGCCGTAATTGACGGCGGTTTTACAAATAATATAATCTCCGGTAAATTTTCAGTAAGAGACCCCAACCTGGATGTGCCGGAGCTAAAAGGAAAAATTGATTTCTCTGGAAGCCGTCCGGTGTATGATGCTACAGGTGTAATAGCACATGCGGATCTGAAAAACCTGGGATTGGTAGATGAAAATCTTCGTTTTTCCGGGATATTTAATGTTGATTTTTCCGGCCGGAATATCGATGACTTCCTGGGTTCGGCACGCATTTTTAATGCTAATCTTTTAACCGGTAATACCCGCCTGGCTTTTGATTCCCTTTCCCTGCGTTCCCTGGTAAACAATGGCTCGAAAGTACTCACTTTACAAACCAATGAACTGGATGCTTCACTCACGGGAACGTTTACCCTGGCAAATCTGCCGGATGCGTTTCGGGTTTTTCTCCACAGGTATTACCCGACTTATATTCCCGCACCCACGAAACGTATAGAAGACCAGGATTTTAGTTTTATCATCAACACCCGCCGGATAGAAGATTATATCGGGCTAATAGATCCCCGGTTGAAAGGATTTAATAATTCTATAATAAGCGGCAACCTGGCCCTGGGAAGTAATAACCTCGTGGTAAAAGCCTTTGTGCCCGAATTTGAATATGATGGAAAAATTTTCCGAAAAATAGAATTCACGGGTAATGGTTACCGTGATACCTTGTTTGCCCATGCCGCCATTGAAGACATTCAACTAAATGACAGCCTGCACATGCCGGATAGCCGCATATCTTTAACGGCGCATGAAGACATGTCGTTGATTGAGCTAAAAACAAGTGCGGGTAATATTCTGAATGATGCCATCCTTAATGCCGGTATAGAGACCTATGCCGACGGCGTGCGTATACATTTTTACCCTTCGTCTTTTGTAATAAATGATCGTAAATGGGAATTGCGGAAAGATGGTGAACTTACGCTACGTAAGAATTTCATTGATGCAAGTGATATCAGTTTTGTGCATGAGGAGCAGAAAATTGTTATTTCCAGTGAACTGGATGAGATCAATGACAACACACACCTGGTGGCTACGCTTACACAGGTGAATGTAGAAGATTTCCTGCCTTTTATTATTACGAGCCCGGCTTTAAAAGGTTACCTAACGGGTACGGCTGCCGTAAGAGATCCCTTTGGAAAAACCTGGATAGAATTCACCGGCAGGGCAGACAGCTTGTCAATAGATGGACAATATATCGGGCGGGTAAACCTGGGCAGCAATGCCAACCTGGAAACCGGGTTAATTAAATTTAATGCCGATGCCAATAACCCGGGCTATGTTTTTTCTGCTGATGGTTTTTACAATTTTAAAGATTCTACGACAAATAACCTCGCTCTCAATTTTATCTCGGATAGCGTAGATTTAAGAATATTAAAACCTTACCTCGGCGGCATTTTTGATGACATTCATGGCCAGGCCAAAACCCGCCTGCAGGTTCATAGCGGCAAAGACTACCCCACACTTACCGGCACGGCAGTCGTACACAATGGCAGCCTTACCGTTGGCTACACCCAGTGCCGTTATATAATTCCTAATCATGAAATAAAATTTAAAAATAACGAGATAGATTTCGGCCGCATGCCGGTTAAAGATACCCTGGGCAATGAAGGCCTGGTGAGCGGAAGTATTTATCATCATTTTTTCCGCGATTTTTCCTTTGATGATTTACGTTTTGAAACCAGCCGCATGCTCCTGCTGAATACAACGAGTAAAGACAACAGTGAATTTTATGGCACGGTTACAGGCAACGCCCTTATGACTTTAAACGGCCCCATCAACAATATGCGTATGAATATTGATGGCGAGCCTGGCCTGGAAGACAGCAGCCATATCTTCCTGCCCACGGGAACGGTTAGCCGCGATAATAAGAAAATAGACTATATAGATTTTATACAGTTTGGTACCGAGATGGAAGACATCCGGCGCAGCAATGATGAAGTAAACATCCTGGTAAACATGAACCTGACAGCAAACCCAGCCTGCAAGATTGATGTGATCCTGGATGAAGAAACCGGAGATATAATAAAAGGTCAGGGTAACGGGCAACTAAATATCCGTGTGGGCACTACGGAACCTTTGTCTATTCGCGGGCGCTATGATCTTACCCGTGGAGAATACACTTTTAAATTTCAGACCTTTCTGAAAAAACCTTTTACACTTAATTCCGGTTCCATTACCTGGAGCGGCGATCCCTACCTGGCGCTTATAGACATTGACGCAGAATATATTGCCAAAGCCGTAAATATCGGTGACCTGTTTACCAGTGGCCAGCGACAGAAAGAAGATTTAATCATTATTTCCCATATTACCGGTAACCTGCTCACGCCTAACATCCGGTTTGAATTTGAATTGCCGGAAAGGAGTGAACTTACCCGGGATTACCTGGTCGTGAAAAAATTAGCGGAATACCAGAATGATGAAAATGAAATGTATAAGCAGGTAGCCAGCTTGTTGCTTTTCAACCAGTTTATTTCCAACACACAAAATTTTCTAACGGGTAATAACACACTGGCCCTGGCTACTAATACCATTGGCGGCGTAGTAAGTAGCTGGCTTACCAATATATTTAATAAAGAACTGGAAAGAGCGACTAACGGGGTAATATCCAGTTATATTGATATAAGCCCGACAGTAGATTTACAAAGTCGTGCCAGTCAGCTACAGGCCAGCGTGCGTGCGGGCTTAAAGATTTTACTCAGCAGCCGCATAAATGTACTGATAGGAGGTAACCTGGATTATAACAATCCCTACCAGGCATTGGACAGGAAGGGTGTGTTAACGCCGGATATTACCATAGAATGGTTACTTAACAGGGATGGTTCCATACGTGTAATAGGATTTAACCGTACCAGTATTGACCTCACTAACGGACAGCGTAACCGCTCCGGTGTCCAGCTTTCTTACCGCAAAAATTTCAATACACTTTCTGATATATTTAAAAGCAGGAAAAAACTGGCTGAAGAAGATGCGAGGCGGGTAAAGGGGGAGTTAGTTAATTAGTTGATTAGAGATTAGTTGATTAGTGATTAGTAATTGGGTGCCGAATGCTATAGGAATTAGAAATTGGGAATTAGGAATTGGGAATTAGGCTTACGATTTTTGCTGAACTATTTAATTGGATAGAAAAAATATTATGTAGTTTTTATTTTAAAATCGAATATGTTGATGACTTTGAACCTATTGACTTAATGACCTATTCACTATTGACCCAATGACTTAATTACTTCACGATAGCTATCGGGAGACTAAATGACTTAATGCCTTTTGACCCAATGACTATTGACCCAATCACTGTATGTCCCAGCTCTACAACCCGTTTAATATTTCATGGCCCATTTTATCTCTTTTTGTAAAAAGATATTTTTCATTATGCGCATTAGGAATGGTTTCAATGGGTACCGTGTCCACAATTTCCAGCCCATAACCCAGTAAACCAGCACGTTTGCGGGGATTGTTGCTCATGAGGCGGAGTTTGCTTATGCCAAGATCACGGAGAATCTGGGCACCAACGCCATAGTCCCGGTCATCCATGCTAAAACCCAGTTCCAGGTTCGCATCTACCGTATCCATACCAGCTTCCTGTAGTTTGTAGGCCTTTAGTTTATTGAGCAGGCCTATTCCCCGCCCCTCCTGGTTCATATATAATACCAGGCCCTTACCTTCAGCTTCAATGTGTTCCAAGGATTTATGCAATTGCTCACCACAATCGCAACGGAGGGAACCCAAAATATCACCTGTTAGGCAACTGCTGTGCACCCTTACCAAAACCGGCTCATCTTTTTCCCATTGCCCTTTTTTCATAGCAAGGTGAATATCGCCGGTATTTATTTGTTTATAAGCAATCAAAGTAAAATCGCCATATTTAGTAGGCATAGCTACTTCCACTTCTTTTTCAATTAAAGATTCTGTACGCAGGCGATAGGCAATAAGGTCTTTTATTGTGATAATTTTCAAATCAAATTTTTGCGCAATAATTTTCAGTTCCGGAAGGCGGGCCATGGAACCATCTTCGTTCATTATTTCTACCAGAACACCTGCAGGTTTAAAACCAGCCATGACCGAAAGATCTATGGTCGCTTCTGTATGGCCGGAGCGGCGAAGGACCCCACCAGTTTTAGCTTTCAAAGGAAAAATGTGCCCAGGCCTGCCCAGGTCTGAAGGTTTTGTGTCCAGGTGAATCAATGCCATAACCGTTTTAGAACGGTCGTGTGCTGAAATACCAGTAGTGCACCCATGGCCAAGTAAATCTATGCTAACAGTAAATGCCGTTTCATGCAGGGAGGTATTATCCGAAACCATTGGGTGCAGGTTAAGGGCTTCACAGCGGCTTTCAGTAAGTGGGGCGCAAATGAGGCCCCGGCCATGTGTACTCATAAAATTAATAACCTCCGGGGTAGCATTTTCTGCCGAGGTGACAAAATCACCTTCATTTTCACGATCTTCATCATCAACTACAATAACCAGTTTACCCTTCTTAATATCCTCCAGGGCATCTTCTATTTTGTCTAACATTTCCTGTAAAAATTGGTCTTTGCAAAGTTAATAAGAGTAAGGTAGCCTGAAGAGAGAAGTTTCGCTTCTCGAAATTTATAACCAATGCTTAACCAATTCACTAAAAGCTTTTCCATGCAGCCATCCAGGCTATTTTGGTGCCTAACAATTTGTTAATAAAACATACGGGGGTATCTGGAAATTATTTGCTTTCTTTGCCCCTGTTAAAACCAAAACTTATGCGTGTGAAAAAAATCCTTTTAGTCTTATTGGTATTTGTTTGCGGACCCCTAATTATGTCCGCCCAGATTACGTCAAGTACCCTGAGCGGTTTAGTGAAACAGTCTTCCGGCGAAGCCTTACAAGGCGCTACCATCGTAGCTGTCCATTTACCAACGGGTACAACATTTTCCAGTACAACCCAGGCGAGCGGGCGTTATACAATTTCAAACATGAGAACGGGGGGTCCTTACACCGTCACTTTCTCCAATGTAGGAAATGCAACCAAAAAAATTGATAATATCTATCTTACCCTCGCTGAAACTTCTGTGTTGGATGCTAACCTTGAAAAAAAGGATGTAAACCTGAGTGAAGTAATAGTAACTGCTGCAGGCAGAAACCAGGTTTTTAATGCTAACCGAACAGGTGCAGTTACGAACATAGGCCTTCGCCAGATACAAACCGCACCCAGCATAAGCAGGAGCATTAGTGATTTGGCCAGGGCAACGCCACAATCAAACGGTGCTTCCGTGGGCGGTGGTAACTACCGCCAGAATTTCGTTACGGTAGATGGTTCCGATTTTAATAACCAGTTCGGTATTGGTTCTAACCTGCCAGCCTCCGGCTCTCCTATTTCCCTGGATGCCCTGGAAGAAATCAGTATCAACGTTACACCTTATGATGTACGCCAGTCTGGTTTTATTGGTAGTTCTTTAAATGCTGTAACCCGCTCCGGTACAAATGAGTTTAGTGGTTCTGTATATTACTATTTCCGCACTGAAAAACAACAAGGGGATAAAGTGAGCGGCGTTCCATTTTTCCGTAACCCATTTGATTTTAAACAATATGGCGGCCGCATAGGTGGGCCCATTATTAAAAATAAATTATTTTTCTTTTTTAACTACGAGACTGAAAACCAGCCTAAGCAAGTGCAGACACGTATTGCCGCAACCCCAGGTAATCCTTTTACCGGAACTGGTAATGTTGCCCGCCCTACCCGTGCAGAACTGGATACTATCAGTGCCTACCTCGCTTCTAAATTTGGTTATTCTACAGGTGCTTATGATTTATATAGTACAAACATTGAAAGGAAAAAATTATTAGGCCGAATTGACTGGAATATTTCAAAAAATCACCGCTTCAATATGCGGTACAACCAGGTAGAAGGTGGTGAACCTAATACACCGAGTGGTTCCAGGTCTCCCTTTACCAATTATGCTAATACTGCCGGAAGAACAACTAACAATGCGCTTTGGTTCCAGAACAGCAATTATTTCCAGGGTGCAAATTTTTATTCTTTCGCTGCGGAATTGAATTCTAAATTTGGCCGTTTTGGAAACACCCTCAGAGGTACCTACACTAAGCAAGATGATAGCCGGTCTTCAACCTCTTCAGATTTTCCTTTTGTAGATATTTTAAAAGATGGCACACCGTTTACTTCCTTTGGATACGAACCCTTTAGTAAAGGAAACCTGAGAAAAGTAAAATCTTTTTCCTTTGTAGATAATGTTACGTTGCGCCTGAATAAGCACCTCCTGCTTGCTGGTATTCAATATGATCATAACCAGACTACCAATGGTTTCCAACGATTTGCCACCAGTTATTATACTTTTAATAGCTGGAGCGATTTTGTAAATGGCGTAAAGCCAACTGACTTTGGTATCACGTATTCAACAGCTCCCGGCTTTACTCAAGTATTTCCAACATTCAAGTTTGCGCAATACAGCTTCCTGCTGCAAGATGAATTTGCTATTAACAATCGTATCAAACTAATTGGTGGTATTCGTTTTGATAAGCCAACTTATCCTGATGTAACGGAAATTAAAACACATCCCTTAATTGCTGCCCTGACGTTTGCAAATGGTGAAAAAATCAATACGGGAATTTTGCCCAAAAATAGAATTACATCCTCTCCGCGGATTGGTTTCAACTGGGACGTTATGGGTAATAAGACGCTTCAAATACGTGGCGGTAGCGGAATATTCACGGGTCGTATACCTTTTGTATGGATTGTGAGCCAGTCTGGAGATGCCGGCCTGCTTCAGGTTACACAAACTTTTGCCGGGCAGGCAAATACGCCCGGACCTTTCAGCCCAAACCCAGCCGCCTACCTGCCTGCTACACCTCCTACAGCAGGTTCGGTTATCCCGAATACAATTTCTGCCCTTTCCCCCAACTTCAAATTTCCACAGACCTTCAAATCCAGCCTTGCCTTTGATAAAAAACTGGGAAAAGCTTTTGTGCTGACGATGGAAGCGATTTATAACAAGGATCTTAATACTGCCATCTTCCGCAACCCGAACCTGGTAGCACCCACACCTTTAAATATTACGGGGTATGCTGATAACAGGTTATTTTACCCGATCAGCAATACACAAAAGTTCATCAATCCTTTGAGCTCTTCAGGACAGGCTTCTCCTACCGGAACAGGTGCATTTAATACCATTATTTTAGATAACGGTAGCAAAGGTCATTATTTTTCTTTTACCACGAAATTGGAAAAAACTTTTGTAAAAGGTTTCTCCGGTTCGGCTTCTTATACGTTCTCCGAGGCACAAAACCAGTTTGATGGCAATGGAGACCAGCCGCTCTCTGCCTTCCAGGGAACAGCAACTGTTAATGGTTCTAATGCAAGGGTATTAGGTACTCCAGGATTTATTCTACCGCACCGGGTCATTGCCGGTTTAACATACCGTAAAGAGTATTTAAAGCATTTAGGGACAACTGTTTCTTTGTTCTATGAAGGAGCGTCACAAGGAAATTTCTCTTATGTTTATTCTTCTGACTTTAATCGTGACGGAACTAATGGGGACCTGATCTACATACCAAAAGATCCGTCTGAAATTACTTTTAGCAGCTTCAACTATGGAAGTACTGCAAATCCCAATGTAAAAACGCCACAGGAACAAAGTGATTTATTCTTTGCTTATATTGACCAGGATAAATACCTGAGCAAACATAAAGGAGAATACGCACAAAGAAATGGGGTAGATATGCCCTGGCGCAACCAGATTGATGTGAAATTGTTACAGGATATCTTTACAGATATTGGTAAGAAAAGGAATACGATCCAGTTTAGCCTTGATATATTCAACTTTGCCAACTTATTGAATTCTGGGGCAGGTAAATTCAAAACAATTAATGCAAGTTCCATACTTGTACCGACTAACAATACCGGGACCACTGCATTTACACCTGGCGGTACTACGAAACCAACTTTCCGCCTAGCTAATTTAGGCTCTGCACCGGTTACTTCTACTTATCGCGATAACCTAAGCATTGCTTCTACTTATTATATGCAGTTTGGTTTGAGGTATATTTTTAATTAAACTAATAATTACTTTATACTAAAAGCCCCGCCAATCAGCGGGGCTTTTAGTATAGTTGAAAATTAATTAATTTTTTGAGCCCCAGGCCCACTCCAGGAAAAAGGGAAAGGCCCTTGCCCAGGTTGGTACATTATGCTGGCCATCAGACAGCTCCAGGTATTTCACCTGCATATCACTATACCCAAGGTTTTTAAACTCCGAAATAGTTGCCAGAGTATCATCAATCGAATCTATTACCCCGTTAGCATTACGATCTGCCGTTTCATCTTTTGTACCAACTTCAAAGAAAAATTTCATCCAGGGATAATATTCACCTTCACGGATTTGCCGCTGCATAATCCGGTGCTTATTTTCATCAAAATCCGGGTCTTCATGATCCAAATCCCGCCACCATAAAGAGCCACTAAAAATTCCGACTGTCGTGAATTCCAGCGGATGATTCCAGGCAATATCCAGCGCCATCAGGCCGCCGAGGGAAAAGCCGGCAAAAGCTTTTTCTGTAAAAGTATAAATGCTGTATTGCTTACGAATGAAAGGCAATAGTTCTTCCATTATAAACCGCGTATAAAGCCCTGCCCGGGCCCCACGGCCTTTGTAATCAGATATTTTAGCTGTACCATATTCATTCCTTCTGTCCGTACCACAATGCAAGGCCACGCAGAACAGCGGAAGAATTTTTTTACTGCTATATAAATCATCCACGATTTCTGCAAAATTCATGGTCTTTAAATCCTGGCCATCATTTACCAGTAATAAAGGAATGGGTATTTCCGGCAAAAAAATTTTGGGAAAATAACAATCTACAATAACCTCGCGGTCTAAATGTATGGATAAAAGTAAATGCCGCTCTGCAGATATATTAGAAGTAGGTGTTGCAAACATGAGCAGCAAAATTAATGATTAGTTGATTATACAAGGCTCAGGCCAATAATCATATTTGTTTTATTGACGGCTTAAAAATATATTTGAACGTCTAATACATTTACAGATTATTTTAAACTAAACTGGCATTTATGAAGAAAATAGGCGTCTTATTCGGCAAAGAAAGAAGTTTCCCCGAAGCTTTTATAGAAAGAGTAAACAGCAAAAAACCAGATGGTATAATGGCTGAAGCAGTAGAGATTGACAAAGTGATGCAGGGTGAAGCCACAGATTATGCAGTAATATTTGATCGTATATCCCAGGATGTTCCATTTTACCGGGCTTACCTTAAGAATGCGGCACTTTGTGGCACTACCGTTATCAATAATCCATTCTGGTGGAGTGCTGATGAAAAGTTTTTTAATAATTGCCTGGCTACAAAAATAAATGTTCCTGTTCCTAAAACAGTGATTCTTCCCAGCCGGGAATTACCCGCTGACACTACTGCAGAATCATTTTCAAATTTAAAATATCCTTTGGACTGGAATGGTATTTTTCAGTATATCGGCTTCCCGGCCTACATGAAACCTTTTGCCGGCGGTGGCTGGAAGAGTGTTTACCAGCTCAACAGCATGGAAGAGTTTTTTGAAAAACATGCAGAAACAGAACAGCTTGTCATGATGCTGCAGGAAGAAATAAAATTTGATGAATATTATCGCTGCTATTGTATTGGTGGTAAACACGTCCGCATAATGCCATACGAGCCCCGTAACCCGCATCATCTGCGGTATGCAGCAGATTTTAAGCCATCTGATGAACGCCATAAATTAATGGAAGAAATAGTATTGCGTATTTGTAACTATCTGGGTTATGATTTTAATACCGTAGAGCTCGCCATCAGGGATGGTGTTCCTTATGCCATTGATTTTTGTAACCCTGCCCCGGATGCAGATGTACACAGTGTAGGCGAAGAAAATTTTGAGTGGGTAGTGGAAACGGCTGCCATGTATGCAATAGAAAAAGCCAAGGCTAATAAGACTGGAGAAGATAATCTTACGTGGGGAGAATATATAAAGCGCAGTTCCGCACATAAAAAATTGTATAAATAATATTATTAAAAGATAAAATTTAAAACTCCCTTCATTCATGGCAGCATTATCTTACAAACAGTTTACGATAGGCGTGGAAGAAGAATATATGGTAATAGATCCTGAAACCCGGGAGCTTAAAAGCCATGAGCAGAAGATTGTACAGGAAGGCCAGAAGGTAATTAAAGACAAGGTGAAGGCAGAGATGCACCAGGCCGTGGTAGAAGTTGGGACAGATATTTGTGCCGACGTAGATGAAGCTTTTATGGATGTGGCTACACTGCGCAAAACCATCAGTACTGTCGCCGGCGAATTAGGGCTATGGATAGGTGCCAGTGGCACGCACCCTTTTAGCCACTGGGAAAGCCAGCTTATAACAGAACACATCCGCTACAATGAAATTGTAAATGAACTGCAGGAAGCTGCCCGCAGTAATTTAATATTTGGCCTGCATGTGCACGTGGGCATGGAAACCCGGGAACAGGCAATACACATTGCCAATTCTGCCCGGTATTTTTTGCCGCACATTTTTGCCCTTAGCACAAATTCACCTTTTTGGGAAGGCCGCCTGACGGGCTATAAATCTTTCCGCACAAAAGTGTTTGAAAAATTTCCACGTACAGGCATACCCGATTTTTTTGACAGTATAGAATCATACGATAATTATATTAAGCTCCTGGTAAAAACCAATTGCATTGATAATGCAAAAAAGATTTGGTGGGATTTAAGGGTTCATCCCTTTTTTAATACGGTTGAATTCCGCATTTGTGATATTCCACTCACTGTGCAGGAAACCACGGCCCTGGCAGGATTGTTCCAGGCCATTTGTGCAAAGTTGTATAAGCTGCACAGCCAGAACCTCAACTTCATGATATACTCACGGGCACTCATGAACGAAAATAAATGGCGTGCCAGCCGATATGGCATTGATGGCAGCATGATAGATTTTGGTAAAGAAACCGAAGTAAACACCCGTGTTCTCATTTATGAATTGCTGGACTTTGTAGATGATGTTGTTCCTCACCTGGGTAGCCGCCACGCCATTAATCATGTGCACCGCATGCTGGAAGAAGGTACCGGTGCCGATCGGCAGCTAAAAGTTTTTGAAGAAACACGATCCCTGCCTGCTGTCGTAGATTATATTCATAGTAATTTTCTGAGTGGAATATAAAAAATCTAAACCCGGAAACAGGCGCTTTCGTAAATAGAATCATGCAACCACGTTACAGAACATTGCTGAAACGCCTGCAGCGGGAGTCCTTCCAATACTTTCTTCATTATTATAACCCTGATACCGGGCTGGTTGCCGATAAAAGTAAAACGGGCTCACCAGCCAGCATCAGCGTAACTGGTATGGCCATCAGCGTTTTCATAAGTGGTATTGAAGAAGGATTAATTTCCCGGGAAGATGCCAGGCAACGCATTTCAACCACCCTCCGCTTCTTATATGCTGCAGAACAGAGTACTTCGTCTAAGGCTACGGGTTATAAAGGATTTTATTACCACTTCCTCCACATGGAAACCGGGGAAAGGTTTGGAAATACGGAATTGTCCACTGTTGATACGGCATTTTTTATCGCGGGAGTTTTATCTGCAGCCGTTTACTTTAATGCAAATACAAAAGAGGAGAATGAACTACGGGACCTGGCCCAAAAACTTTACCGGCGTATCAACTGGCAATGGGCATGCAACAAAGGCCTTACCATAACGCATGGCTATAAACCTAAGTCTGGCTTCCTGGAATACCGTTGGAATAAAGAATACAGTGAGGCAATATTGTTATACGTCCTGGCCCTCGCCTCTCCCGATTACCCTGTAAACCCCGAAGGTTATCTACTCTGGCAGGAAACTTTCAAAATGACAGAAGCCTATGGTATAAACTACCTCTATGCGGGACCGTTATTCATACACCAGTTGTCCCACCTCTGGATAGATTTCCGCGAAATACAGGATACCTTCAATCAAAAACATGGTTTAGATTATTTTGAAAACAGCAAACGGGCAACTTTCGTTCACCAGGCGTATGCTATAAACAATCCCAAAAAGTTTGAGCGTTATGGGAAAGTCTGCTGGGGGTTAACGGCCTGTGACGGCCCTGGCAATAAAAGCCGGCAAATAGGTGGAACGAAGCGAAAGTTTTATGGCTATAAAGCCCGCGGTGCGCCTTATGGTCCGGATGATGGTACCCTGGCACCCTGGGCGGTTTTAGCATCTTTACCCTTTGCCCCGGAGATTGTGATGGAAACAACAGAAGCTTTTATAAATCATTTTAACCTGAATAATAATAAAGATCTCGGCATAGAGGCCAGCTTTAATCCCAGTTTCCCCGTAAAAAATAAAAATGCAGATGCCTGGGTGGAAGAATATCGCTTTGGCCTTAACCAGGCGCCCATTGTGCTCATGATTGCCAATTATGAGAATGATTTTCTCTGGAAGCTGATGCGGCAGTGTCCATATATAATCAGCGGCCTTGAAAAAGCCGGGTTCGCGGGCGGATGGCTCGCGGAGGGAGGCGGATGATGTAATATAGTTTTACGGTACTGTAAAATTCCCGTTACACTAGGCGCATTAAAATTGAAATGCAATCCGGCTCCATCTTTAAATGTATATTCGAAAAAGTTAATTAATCAAAACTTTCATCATTGAGATGAACTTTTGTCATCTCGTAAAAATGATTTTGTAATTCATGCAGGTGAATGGGTGTCACAATATGCCTTTGCTCATCGCGGTACCAAAGCTCCAGCCGGCTAAAATCGCCTTCCTTCGGCACCAGCATACGAAAAGCCCCTTTCATATATTTAATAGTACCATCTTCATTAGTCAGGCGGTGAAATTGCAATTCCCGAAGTTCATCATCTGTAATAGGTAAAGGATTTAGCTGGTTGGTTTCATACCAGAAAGCCTGCGCACCCGTATCTACACATACCTGCTTTTCATCGCCGTTGAGGTTGGTCACTTCTCCCCTGCGGGCATCACCATCGTTATCTGCAATTACATAATCGCCAATTTTTAGGTCGCTGTATTTTAGCATATTAGTTTACTGTTTTATAATGTATAGTTTAGGCAATATATTAAAAAAATACGAACTGCCTCAGAAAGAAAATTATGAATACTTATTCTGCCCAACTCATCACATATCCTTCATTTTCAATTTCAATTGCCTCGCGGGTTAACTGCAGGGGGCGGAATGTATCTACCATCACTGCCAGTTCTTTGGTTTCTTTTGCACCCAGGCTTTTCTCTACGGCTCCAGGGTGCGGGCCATGCGGAATGCCGGATGGGTGCAGCGTAATCATACCCCGTGTAACGTGCTTGCGGCTCATAAAATCACCATCTACATAATACAACAATTCATCACTGTCAATATTGCTATGGTTATAAGGTGCCGGCACCGCATCCGGATGGTAATCATAAAGTCGCGGCACAAATGAGCATACTACGAAGGCATCTGTTTCAAATGTCTGGTGTACGGGTGGCGGCTGGTGTACACGACCCGTTATAGGCTCAAAATCATGGATAGAAAAAATATATGGATAGCAGCAACCATCCCAGCCCACCACATCAAATGGATGCGTGCCGTAGTGTATGCCGTACCGTTCGCCTTTCTTTTTTGTTTGTATGATAAAGTCTCCTTTTTCATCTTTAGCCGGCTGAAAAACCGGCACACGGATATCCCGCTCACAATAGGGTGAGTGTTCCAGTAACTGGCCGTTGCGGCTCAGGTATCTTTTAGGGAATCGTACCGGGTGAAAAGATTCAACAATGAGCAGGCGGTTATCCGTTCCGTCAAATTTTACCTGGTGAATGGTGCCACGGGGCAGAACTATATAATCGCCATAACCAAACTTAAGATCTCCGTAACAGGTAGATACCGTACCACTGCCTTCATGCACAAAAATAATTTCATCTGCGTCGGCATTTTTATAAAAATAATCCGTCATACTTTCCTGCGGCGCTGCCAGTACAATGTGACAATCTGTATTTACGAGTACGGCCTTCCGGCTTTTTAGATAATCTTTTTCGGGCTTTACTTTAAAGCCGTCAAAGCTTCGGTGCTTCAGCATTTTTTCTTCGGCTACTTCCGGCATCACATTGATGGCTTCTTCACAACGTGTAATTAATGTAGGTGCGTATGTATGGTACAGCAATGAATAATCATTACTGAAACCTTCGGTAGAAAATAGTTGTTCTGCATACAAATTGCCATCGGGTTTACGAAACTGCGTGTGGCGTTTGTGCGGTATGTTTCCCGCTTTGTAATAATGTGGCATAATAATAATTGAAGTAAATAAAATTATTGCGGGTGTTTCCTTCTACTTAGGAATAATCCTCATTTACCTTTGCATAAAGACAACACCAGGAAGTAATATTTCCACTGGCGCTTATCAATATAATAAATGAAATTGCGAAAGAATGGCATAGCCTAAAATTAAACAATTTCCTTCTTCCTGCAATAAAATCCGTTTATGGTACGCATCGGCCTTATTTCAGATACACATGGTTATTTAGATGAAAATATATTTCACCACTTTGCTGACCGCGATGAAATATGGCATGCCGGAGATTTTGGCGGAAACGAAGTGATAGAAGAACTGCAGGCATTCAAGCCATTGAAAGGTGTTTATGGAAATATTGATGATGCCCGTATTCGTAAAGATTTTCCGGAAGACTTATTTTTTACATGTGAAGATGTGAATGTTTACATGCGGCACATCGGCGGCTACCCGCGCAGGTATGCCCCCGGTGTAAAAAATAATATCTTGAAACAACAGAGCCAGCTATTCATCAGCGGCCATTCGCATATCCTCAAAATTATGTTTGATGATGCCTTACAATGCCTGCACATAAACCCGGGGGCAGCGGGAAAGCAAGGCTGGCATAAAACCCGTACGTTGGTGAAATTTATAATTGATGGCAAAAATATCCGGGATTGTGAAATTGTGGAATTAGGCTCCAGGGACTGATGTTATTTACCACCGTTAGCACGCAAATCATTTTTACAATAATCATCCAGAACAGGCACCGGGCCTACAATATTATTGAGGTTAGTAGCGTAATACATGAGGCAATTGGTAACGGTACAATGATTACTGGAAGCATCTTTATGATTAACCACCATAGGAGTACCCAAATCTACAAGGCCCATCAGGTGGCCAAACTCATGCTCTTCTACAATTGTTTCCAGTTTGGTTCGGCCAATCTGGCCTATCCCACCGGAACTTTCATTTACAGAAGGGCCGAATAAAACCATAGAAGTATTTTTATATGCCAGCCCTACAACGGCAGCATCTGTATATTTAGCATCTGCAAAAAGCAGGTAAATACCCAGTTGGTTCCCCGAAGTAAAAACAGTACGATTCGCTTTTTCTATGTCATACACCTGTGCTAAGGTGAGAATGGTTTTGCCTGAACCAGCAATCTGGTTTTGAGTGATAATGATACCCCCGGGTTTATTTACGTAAGTATTTAGAAAATCTACCGCGTTGGTGAGCGCAGCTCCATCAGGATTATACCCCGGCATATATTGAATTTCCAGCCTTATAGACTGGTAAGTAGTTGCTGTAAGCAATTCTTTTGCAGATGCACCCACGGACCTTGTATTGAGGTTTCCGCTACCGCCCTGGCTATCATTTTTCTTGCATTGGGTAAGCCCGAGGCACAGTGGGATAAGCAGGAACAAAAATCTTTTTCTCATATATTTCAGGTGCTGCTTTTATAAATGCGCAGAAATGCATTTTTTAATATGATCTTCACAATTTAAGATAATAAATTAGTCCATATTGCTGCTTCATAAACCATGGAATAATATTTGTCCAATCAGTCAAAAAATTATCAATGAATGTTAAGCCCTTAATCCCCCCCCTCTTCCTCATTTTTTTTATATTTTCCTTTGCTGCCTGTAATAACTCTACAACACCACCCATAACGCATACAAATAAGATCTATTATTATCCCCAGGAAAATATTTATTATGATGAAAGCACAAATAATTTTCATTATTCCCTGGATAGCGGCCACACCTGGCAGGCGTATAAAGCCGGGGAAAAGGCAAACAGTTTCCTTTCCGGAGAAAAAATAGAAGTCTTTCCGCAAGGCACCACTTCTCCCTGGGAAATGAATGCCACACACATCTCAACGTATCATGGAAATTTAATTTCAGTTGTATCAGCAGATACGGGAAGAAATAAAGTACAGATTGCAATGGAGGCCCTGCAGGCAAAAAAAGCTGCTGCGGCTCAGGCAGCAAAGCCTGGGACGGAAGATTCTAAAAAGCCCGGCTTTCTTAAAAGGTTGTTTGGTAAGAAGAAGAAAAAAAACTAATTCTGCATACATGGCATCTGAAAAATCAATCTGGCAGCAGATAGGCCTACACAACTGGCTGCTAAAAAAAGAAGGCGAAGAAATGAAAATCTCCGCCCGCACCCTTACACCTGATGATATTTATAACTACATCGTAAAAAAATTTGAAGCCTCTATCCAGGAACTTTCCTTTGCTAACCGGGTTGTCTTTTATCATGAATATATTGTCTGTTTCAATGGAAATGATTTCCAGGATTTCATGAATAGCAAGAAAGGAATTTTCGGCCTCATCATACAGGAATCTGTAAAACAATTTTATATAATTCTGGCAGACTATCACGCACAGGGAAAAACAGTGGTGCCGTCGGCAAATAAATGGGTTTTCCGTTTTGTTTCCAGTCCGACTTATTCGCAGGGCGATATTGGTTTTATCGGAAAGCTTTTGCCCGGGGCTTCCCAGGCGGCGCAGGAAAATCTTCGGGTGACCTATATTCCACGCCAAACGGGTATTGCACAAAATTTTGATGTGCATGATGACATGCTGAGCAATTTTACGTTTTACAGTGATGGTTATTATGAGCTGGCTTACCAGGATAATTTTTCCGGCGATGGCAAAACACCTGTGGCTTCACGGCAGGACGTTTTATGCCGCCTGGAAACAGTGGTGCCGGATAAAATGTATGCGGGTAAAAAAGTAGAATACGTCATGACGACGGATGACATCCTGGTGTCTGCAGATGAATCGCATGATACGTCCGCTGTTTTTTGCATTCCATCGGAATGGGTAAATGCACCGCACCTGAGAATACGCTTTGACCGGGATGAGCAAAAATTTTATTGCAGTTCTTTCGGAGAAAAAACGATGCTGAATGAACAAGAAGTAGAAAGGTCAGACGAGGCTAATCCTGCCTGGGTAGAATTACCCGTGAATTCTAAACTGGTTTTAAATGGTATTGTTGGCATAAACATTTTTAAAAATTAGCCATGAGTAATATTTTATCTATTGCATTATTTATCACGGCACTCCTGCTGGTCTGGGCAAACTTCCGGGATGTAAAAAAATCACACAGGGATGAAGGATAAAAGTATAGCCGGCATATCAGATAAAGGGCAGAAGCGCAGCAATAATGAAGATAGCTTTGTGGCAGAAACTATTCCAGGTACAGGTATGCAACTGGCTGCCGTTATTGATGGTGTGGGCGGATATGAAGGCGGGGAAATTGCCGCCGATATTACCTGCAAATGTTTCCTTACACACCAGGGGGAACTAAAAGAAAATATAATCCCCCAACTGAAGCAAATTATAGCTGAAGCCAATCAAAAAATTTTTGAAGCACGCAAGGCAGACCCTTCCAAATCCCAGATGGCCTGTGTACTTACCGCAGCCGTTACCGATGCAGATAATAATAAATTTTATTATGCTCATGTTGGGGATACGCGGTTGTATTTATTGCGTGATGGCTCCCTGGTAAAAATTTCCCATGATCATTCACCTATAGGTTTCCTGGAAGAAACCGGCCGGCTGACTGAAGCGGCGGCTATGAAACACCCCCGAAGAAATGAAATAAATAAAGCGTTGGGTTTCCAGGGCGATATAGATATTCAGGGAGATTTTATTGAAGCAAGTGAATCACCCTTCCTGCCCGGCGATATGTTATTATTATGTAGTGATGGCCTCACAGATATGATAGAAAGCAGCACCATCCTGGAAATTTTATTACAGGATACATCATTGGATCAAAAAACAAAGACACTTGTAGATGCTGCTAACGCAGCAGGCGGGGAAGATAATATTACCCTTGTATTAGTTCACAATAATAATCCTTCCACCAGCCAAAAAGCTTTGAGGCCTGCTGCAGCTGCAAAAGAACAAAAGCAGGAACATAAAAAATCCGGGTCTTTGAAGCAAGATGTAAAATCATCTTCCCCATTAATAACGGATTCGGGTAGCCGAAAAAAAAAGTTTAATGTCATTCCTTTATTAATAGTATTGTGTGTGGGCCTTGCCTGCCTGAGCATGTTCCTGTATTTTCAGAAGCCTGCCACCTCAGAAAGTATCCCCGCCCCTGCCATTAATGTCTCCCCATCTGAAACAGAACTTGATTTCGCCAGGTACCTCGGCGATTCACCATCAAAAACTTTAACCCTCTCCGGGCAAAAAGACATTATTCTTACAGGGCCAGTTCATTTTTCAAAAGATTCTGTGAGCATATCGGGTGGCAATACAAATTTTATTGCTGACAGCAGTTACAACGGCCCGGCCTTTATATTTGAAAAATCAGTGGCTTACATTAAAATAGACAGCCTGCTGTTTAGTGGTTTTTCACCAGCCATTTTGCTGCAGGGGCAGCCTGCCATTTTAAAAAATATCCAGTTCAATAATTGCCCGGTGCATGTGGCACAGCAGGCAATATTTCCCGGTGGAAATGTAAATATCAACTTGCCGGGTTTTAACCAATCCTTTAAAGACAGCCTTCCCTAACCTATGCCATCAAATATTTTATTCAGGAGAAAAACAGAGTCGCTATTTTTTATTATCATTTTTATCGTCTTAGGCCTTTTGTTCCTGAAAGTAAACCTGAGCTTACGGGAAGGCTTCCACGAAGTTCCTTCCCGGCTGGCAGCAGGAAGCATGGTAAACCTCAATGACTCCGCCGTAGCGCCGCATGTTCGTAAGCTTTTAATTCAGGGAAAATATTACCGCGATTCTAAAGACATCAACCTCGCTGCCAAAGCATTGGAACGGGCTTATAGCAACAATTCTACAATTGACAACATTGGCGAAATAAATAAAAATGCCTTCAGTATACAGGCAACAGAAGCGCTCGCTAATGGTGGCAAGGTTTACAAACAAAGGGCATTATCATCTTTCGAGCGGGTCGGTTTTGTTAATGAAGACTCCTTGGTTTACCTGCCTGCAGTAGCTGCAAAATTATTATTGTTGCCAGCCGTAAATGTGGCGTTGGGAAAAGGCGTTGTATCCGGTAATATTCACACGCCGGAAGACATTCCCGTCGCCGGAGCAATCGTAAAACTTCGCCTTGTCATTCCGCAGGACAGCAATTATAATTTTAGTATTTCAGAAAATGATATCCCGGAAGTTCAATTTCGTAGTGGTATAAGAAGTGTTTTTTTTCGTGACAGTGGCGGTAAAAAACAATTACAGACATTTACTGCTTACGCAAAAACAGGGGCTGCCGGCGAATACAGTTTTACCGGATTACCGGAAAAGCAAGCCTATGCAGTTTTACCTCTACAGGGAGGTTACCAGTTTGGCCCTTCTAAAGGAACTACTTCTTTGGACGAGGACCTGGAACTTAACTTTGTACAACGCCTCCATTACATCAAATTATTTTCAACAAAAGATTTTTCAAGTTTAAAAAAAGAAAAATCTTTTATTGTGCGGACCCCTGCCGAAGCAACATCCTGGCTTTGGTACATTTGTGCCTTATTCCTCGGTGCCTTTTTATTATTGCATGTAATATTGATTTTTAAATTCCCGGAAGCAGACCAGTTTATTTTGCCGGCACTCATGCTACTCACGGGAATTTCTTTGCTTACGTTATTAAGTTTGCAGGATCCGCTGCGGGACAGGTTCCTGGCTCAAAATACCATCCGGTATTTCCTGGGTGGCATGGCGGGTATAACATTGCTATTGTTTTTACCGCTGAGAAAATTTACGCCCGACAGTACTATTTACCGTTTGTTTGTTTTTAAAAGATTGCGCAACGCCGCAAATGGCTGGCCCTGGGCCCTCGGTGCGGCAGGTTTGTTAGTGCTCACGATTTTATTTGGCAGCGGGCCGGAAGGCAGTGGCGTAAAAGTAAATTTATTAGGCTTTCAACCCAGTGAGGTAGTGAAATACCTGCTGGTTATTTTTCTGGCCGGGTATTTCACCTTAAATGAAAAGTTTATCGCGGGCTATGCTTCCTGGAACAAAAGATTTTCTTTCTTCGGGGTATCATTGGTTTTTATCGGTCTCGCTATTTTACTTTTTCTTATCCTGGGCGATTTGGGGCCAGCGATGGTGGCCTGTTTTACCTTCATCATTTTATTTTCATTTTCCCGTGGCGATTTTACTGCTATGGCGGGTACGGTTATATTATATGTATTAGCCACCTGGCTTTTAAAAACGGAATGGCTTGCTACGCTGGTAACCGTTGCCGTTATGGTAGGTTTTATGTTTTTGCTCAAGAAAAAATTAAGCGAATCTGCCGTCATGGCCCTCGTCATCATCAGCAGTTTTATGTTGCTGGATAAAATGCCGGTATTTGATAAATTATTTCCCGGGCCGGTCAGTCGGCTTACAGACCGGAAGGCCATCTGGCAAAATCCCTGGGACAATGAAGTATATGGTGGTGACCAGATTGCAAATGGCATCTGGGCAATGTCTGGCGGCGGCATCTCCGGGCAGGGTGTGGGTGAAGGTAATGCCAAGACAATTCCCGAAGCCCATACAGATATGATTCTTCCGGCCATTGGAGAAGAGTTTGGCGCCATGGGCATGTTTTGTATATTCCTGGTGTTCCTTTTATACCTGCACCGCACCATAAATATTGGCCGGGAAACCGGCCGGCCCTTCCTCTTTTATTTATGTGCCGGCATCGGCATTAGTGCCTTTGTGCAATTTCTACTTATTGCTGGCGGCTCTGTAGGCGCCCTGCCGCTTTCCGGGGTTGCCTTGCCTTTCATTAGTTATGGTGGTTCCTCCCTGTTGGTTAATATGATTGCAGCCGGTTTTGTGCTGGCCGTCTCCCGCATCCGTGGCAGCAGCGCTCAAATGAAATATGTAACCCAAACCCAGGATAAAAACCTGGTTCCGGCATTGGCAGCAGCGGTGGTTGGCATTATTCTGTTAGGCGTAACCGTTAGCCGCTACATCATCCATAACGAACACTGGATTGTAGAGCCTTCCCTGGTGGCAGACCGCAGCGGGGTGCGCATGTACAGCTATAACCCGCGGATAAATATTTTAATGAACCGCCTGCAGGCAGGTAACCTGTTGGATAGCAAAGGGAGGATTTTGGCTACCAGCCACCCGGAAGAAATACAAAATGAATTAGACAGCCTTCTCAGCCTGGGCATTGATAAAAATCAATTGGCAGATTTGCTGTATAAAAGAGAAGATCGTTATTATCCTTTTGGGCCGGAAATGTTTTTCTGGACGGGAGATGCCAATACCGGGATTTTCACCGGGGGCAACAATGGTTATTTTGCTGAATACCGCCATGCCGCAGAACTGCGTGGCTTCCCGGCACCTCTCAGCCAGTACCAGGTGGTCGCTTCGAGGTACCGTGATGAAAAGTTCCTGGCCCGCAGGGAAAAGGAAATGATGGTTAGCAAAAGAGATTTTAGTGCCATAGCAAAATTGCTTATCTCCGGCATCAACAGCCAGGAAGCTGAAGCGTTTAAAAATCGAAACCGTGACGTGTCACTTACGGTAGATGCCGGCCTGCAGACCAGCCTTCAGCACATACTGGCCACCGATGACAGCGTTCGTATAAAGCGTGTAAGCGTTGTCGTTATGGAAGACAATACCGGCAACGTCCTGGCTTCCGCAGCCTGGCCCCTGCCGCCTTCTGATGATTATGAAAAAATGACTTCCATGAACCCCCTCGGGGATAATGCCGGCTGGGATGTAAATATGGATGCTGGTTTTACACATGCTACCCAACCCGGCTCTACGGCTAAACTGGCCACGGCAATGGCCGCCTTCAACAAACTGGGTATGGCCGTAAAAGACAAAACCATTCTTATTCATCCCTGGGACCTGATTCGCACCCGCGGCTATGAGCCGGATGAAGCGGGGAATATTAATGTCGGCCGGGCCATCATTAAATCTAATAACTCTTTTTTCATTCGCCTGGCAAATGAAGAAGCCTTGCAGGAAGATATGGCCACCGTTTACATGAAGACGGGTATGTTCCTGCATGGCGTAGGTGGCTATTATTATGATACACCTATACCAGATGCTTCGCAAGAAGAAAGCTGGCGTAAACTATGGCGGGAAACAGAATTTGCCAGCAGTAAGCGGTATAATCGAAACAATATTATTCCCACCCGTGCAAAAGGAATTTCCGGTATGGCCTGGGGCCAGGGAGAACTCGTGGCAACGCCGGCATCCATCGCCCGGCTGGCAGCATCTATCTCTAATAAAGGAATGCTGATGCCCTCCCGTTTTGTGCAGGATATCTCCGGCAAACCCGTAGCCCTGCAACCCGGCACCTCCGTGGCAAATAATCCAGAGTATGCAGAAGAATTAAAAAAATATATGTTGTTACAGAGCCAGAACAAACAAGGCCGGCTGGGCATTTATGTGGCCGGAAAAACAGGAACACCGGAAAGAATTTTGAACGGACTTCGAATTAATGATGGCTGGTATGTATTCTTCGCTCCCCGGCCAAATGGGCAGGGTAACCTGGTGGTATGTATACGCCTTGAGGCTGCGAAAGGATCCAGTGAAGCCGTGAGGCTGGCGGGTTCTTATGTAATACCGGAACTAATACGCCGTGGTTATATACAATCTTTCCCAGCGCCGGCTGGCAGTAAACCAGCTCTCCCTTCTACTACTGTGCGGATAGCTGCAACACCGGGTGTTCCAGGCGAAGATTCAACCCTCAAGCCGATACCTTAGTTTTGGAGTATTTATTGTACTTCAGGATAAGATAAAATATAATTATGTTTTCGAAACAAACCAAAGACGTGAAAAATACCCGGAATGACATCCTGGTATTTGTAAAAGAACAACTTCAAAAAGCTGAAGGTGGAGAAGGGCGGGGATTACTGGGTTTGGAATTATATGTAAAATGCCTGCCCGAAGAACAATACATTTTTGAATCTGCGCTTTATCATGATGATACGAATAAGCTTCGCAATGAAGAAATTCAACGCATGGCAGATGATTATGACATCAACATGCCCGCAGGCTGGACGCTGGAAGTAAAATATATCCAGGATGAGTTTCCACGGCATAGTATAATCATGCCGGGAAAGGAAGTGGCCCTGAAAATACTGACAGCGAAAAATGCTGTATCCTCCCGCCCCAGTACAGCCACTATCAGGGTTCTACATGGCAAAGGGGTGCAGGCATCTTTTGAAATTTCAGCCGGCAAAGAATCCATTAATATTGGCCGTGGAGAAATGGCGCAGACCGCCGATGGTTTTTTTCGTAAAAACCATGTTGCCTTTGCTGAAGATGAATCGGTAACAGCCAACCGTTCCGTCAGCCGCCGCCATGCACATATTGAATGGGATGAAAAAATGAAATCGTTTGTGTTGCATGCTGATGAAGGCGGTATACCGCCAATGAATAAAACAAAAGTGCGTACACGCGGAGACGTGGTAATTAAATTACAAACACCGGAAATCGGGCATATATTAACCAACCATGACCAGGTAATATTAGGGGAAGAAGCGGTTATTGAATTTCTTTCCGGAACATCATAAATGGCAAAGGTTTTTACCATAACAGAAGGCCTGGAGAATCTCGGTGCCCTTAAAACCGGTGGCCAGGGCTCGGTGTATAAAGGAAAACGGATGGGCGAGATATTCAGCGCTATCAAAATTTTGCCAACGCCCATTTATAGTGAAAATGAGGAGGATAAAAATTATACGTCCTTTATGAATGAAGTGGCGAAGCTGAAGAAAGTAAATGAAATTCCAAATCCAAATATTGTCCGCATACTGAATGCCGGTATAACGGAAACGGGTAACCTGCCTTTCATTGAGATGGAATATATTGAGGGTCCGGATTTAAGTGAATTGTTAAGCCCGCCGAATGACCCGGTTTTTACCCTCAAGGAAATTATTAAGGTTTGTGATCACCTTTCCAATGCACTGGCGCACTGCCATCGTGCAGGCATCAGGCATGGAGATATAAAAACAAATAATGTAAAATTCAACAGCCATACGGGCAATTATATGTTGCTGGATTTTGGTTTATCGGTTATGACGGATGAGCAACGCCGCACCAGTTTTCGCCATGCCGGCGCTATAGAATTTATGGCACCGGAACAAAACGACGGGGTTATGCTTTTCCAGACAGATGTGTACAGTTTTGGAATCATCATTTATGAATTACTGGCCGGGCAGGTGCCTTTCCCGCTAAAAGATAATGGTGAAACTGCCCGCAATGCCGTGATGGTGGCTCACATGGAAAAAGGAGTGCCAGACCCTTCCTACCTGAGAAAAAATAACCTGCCGGAATCGTGGCCGCCCAACAGGCAGCAGACAGAATTGAACGTGCCTTACTGGCTTATGAATATGCTGGATACCTGCCTGCAAAAATCTCCGGCCAACCGCTTTAATGATGGCATCGCTTTACAAAATTATATTGCTCAACATAGCATGGCTGCGGGGCAGGCGTCTCCTGCAACTGTATCTTCCTCTCCTTCATCTAATGCAGGAGTAATTCCGCAGGCAGATCTTCAAAAGAAATTACAAGATAAAGAACGACAGGTAAAAGCCCTGGAAGAAGAACTGGAACAGAAAAGTGAATATATCCAACGAACCACCTCAGATTACTACAATAACCTTCGCGGAAAAAATAAAGTTTCCAAAAGCGGTTTTATAACCTTGCTGTTTATCACGCTTGCCTTACTGGCATACATAGGTTATAGTATGATGCAGGATAAAAATAGTTTTATTCATTCCATTTTGAGTGATGAAAATACCTCTATATTACCTGCAGATACAGCGCAAGTAATTGTGCAAAATGAAATTCCAAAACCGAAACCCATACCGAAGCAGGAGGAAGTAATAGTTACCCCGCCTGAAGTAAATGATTCCACCGATTATCGTATGCCGGAAAAAAATGGCGGCGATGATGTAAGTGCTGATCCTGTTTACCGCGTAAGTACCATCGCACATTTTTATGACAGGCCTGAAGATAATTCCCGGCGAAATACATTTATTACTTATAAAGATAATTTCAGGATTAAGGTGTTGGATGAATCAGGTGCTTTTATCTATACGGAATTAGAGACCGTGAGCGGCATCCTGCTTAAAGGCTGGCTGAAAAAAGATGATTTAATCAAAAGCAAAGCGTAACATTCATGAGCAAGGTTTTTACGATAACAGAAGGTTTGGAAAATTTAGGGGCAATGAAAACGGGAGGCCAAGCCTCAGTATATAAAGGCAAGAGGGAGGGAAACCTGGTGAGTGCAGTAAAAATAATACCTACCCCGGTTTTAATTGAAAGCAACGAAGATAAAAACTACCGGTCATTCATAAACGAAGTACAGAAATTACTTAAAGTAAATGAAGAACCCAACCCTAATGTCGTAAGCATCCTGGGTTATGGGATAACCACTTCAGGGAATTTCCCTTACATAGAAATGGAATTTATAGAAGGCCCGGATGTCTGTGAAATCGTGAAAAAAGAAGGTACGAAGATCCTGGAACTATCCCAGGTAATATCCATCGCACGGGATATGGGAAATGCGCTCGCACATTGTCACAAGGCAGGTGTAAAGCATGGAGATATTAAAAGCAACAATGTAAAATTTAATACTAAAAACGGGAAATATGTCTTGCTGGATTTTGGTCTGTCCGTGATGTCTGATGAAGATCGCCGTACAAGTTTTCGAAATGCCGGCGCAATTGAATTTATGAGCCCGGAGCAATTTGATGGGGAGATGCTTTTTGAATCAGACATTTACAGTTATGGTGTTATTTTATTTGAATTGCTGGCCGGGCAGGTACCTTTTCCTCTTACGGATCAAAATGAAAATGCCCGCAACCAGGTAATGGTGGCTCACCGGGAAACGCTACCACCGGATCTAAATGTTTTGCGCAAAGAAAATATACCAGCGGAATGGTCTGCAGAAAAAAAAACTGTTGAAACTACCATTCCGCTCTGGCTCACGCACATGATATATACCTGCCTGGAAAAAGAACCAGCACGGAGATTTAAAAATGGGAAAGAGTTAAATCAATATATACAAAGCCATGCTACAGCAGCATCAGAGAATGTTTTTAATACTTCTACCAATGATGAAATTCTTGCGGCGGAAGTAGAGAGGCTGAGAAGAGAAAAATTATTATTGGAAGAACAACTACAGGAAGCCTCTCATAAAGAAGCATTCCGCAGTTTTAAATCCGGGGCCACCAGCCTGGACAAAACCCGCGAAAATAAATCCGGCCGGTGGAAGACAAATATTGTAGCTGCTATTATGCTATTAGTTACTGCCGGGCTGTTATATTATTTTATTTACTACCGGCAGCCGCAGGATAACCTGCCCATTCACTCAACAGAAAATATTAAGGAAGATAAAAATGAAGGAGCGTTGGCAGAAGCCCGCGATCATTTACTCAACAGCCGCATAGCCGCGGCCCTCGTAATTTATAAGAACCTGGCAGAAAGAGATGTGCCGGAGGCTAATTATCAGTATGGCAATATGGCGCTACAGGGCCTGAATACAGCTATAGATTGTGATGCGGCTTTAGCCTATATAAAATCTGCTTCAGCAGATAATTATGCCCCGGCAAAAAGAACCCTGGGATTTATTTATGCTTTTGCTGATGATGAAAAAGCGTTGAGCCGCCAGGGTTACAGGAACTGCGGCTTTACACGGAATGTGCAGGACGGCGCTACGTTACTCATGGAAGCCCGGCTTTCCGGCGATGCCGATGCCGGCAAATTATTGGAAGAATTGAATGCAAATATTCAATCCGGTGCCTGGCGAAATAATTAATACCATTTAATCTACCCATTCCGCCATAAAAACATTCGTATCACGGGTACCGCCATTGTTGCGGTTACTGCTGAAGATAAATGTTTTTCCATCCCGGCTAAACATGGGAAAAGCATCAAAACCTTTATCCCGGGAAATTTTTTGAACATTACTGCCATCTAGATTAGCCAGGTACATATTGAAAGGAAACCCTCTTTTATATTCATGATTGCTGCAGAAGATAAAATGTTTTCCATCGGGTGTAAAATTAGGTGCCCAGTTGGCCTGTTCCAGGTTGGTTACTTGCCGGGCATTCGTGCCATCAGCATTTGCAATCCATACTTCCATATGCGTGGGTGCTACCAGGTTCTCCGCTAGTAATTCTTTATATTCTTTCACTTCTTCGTCTGTGCCTGGCCGTGATGCCCGCCAGATTATTTTAGACCCATTCGGGCTATACCACGCACCACCATCATAACCTAATGTATTGGTCAACTGTGTTACATGATTCCCCTCCAGGTCCATGCTGAACAACTCCGGGTCGCCACTGCGCATAGACGTAAATACCATTTTATCTCCCCTGGGGGAAATGGTTGCCTCTGCATCATAGCCCGGATTATTGGTGAGGCGTTTAGTAATTTTCCCGCTGGTATCCGCTTTAAAAATGTCAAAGCTTTCATATAAGGGCCAGATATATTTATTGCCATATTTAGAGCGATCAGGGATGGGCGGACAATCTGAGGAGCCAAGGTGGGTAGAGGCATACAAAATGTGTTTCCCATCCGGGTAGAAAAAGGCACACGTGGTTCGCCCGGTGCCGGTACTCACGAGTTTCGGTTGAAAAGTTTCATTGCCTGCCGGAAGTTTTCCCATCCATATCTGGTCACAATGAATACCTTCTTTTTCGTTTGTTTTCTGAAAAACTAAATATTTACCATCCTTGCTCAGGTAAGCTTCCGCATTATCGCCGCCAAAAGTGAGTTGCCGTATGTTGGAAAAATGTGTTTCGCCTGGAAAATGCATGGTATCATTTGCCAGCGGCGCAAAAGAATTTTCAACAAGAGGATTTACCGGGTAATTAAACAACACATAAATAAACAGGGCACTCAACAATTTCATTTCGAACATTTTTGCAAAGGTATTTTATTGCTCTTAATTTTGCAGGATATTAAAGCAATATGACATTCCGGCTACAAAACTTTTTATGGGCAACCGTTCTATTTTTCATTTCCTGTGATGATGGGGATAATGCCAGTGTCCGCCCTGCGGCAACAGATAAAGAAACGATCCTGAAAAATGAAATGGCCACCTATCCTGATTCCCTTCTACTGGTAGAAAATATTATTCAATTCTACCGCGAAAACGGTAATATTGACAGGGCCGTGAAAGTGACCAATGAAGCGATAAAACGTGATAGTATAAACGCAAGGCTTTGGGACATTAAAGCTACCTTATTGTTTGAAAAAGAAGATACAAGCGGTTCCATTGCTGCTTTTGAGAAAGCCATAGAAATTTTTCCGGAACCGGCTTATATTATTTCCCTGGGCACATTGTATGCACAGACTCAAAATCCTAACGCACTTGTTATGAGTGATGCCTTGCTGGCAGGCAGCAAAGCAAATGCAGATAAAGAAGCCTATTTCATTAAGGGTTTATATTATACATACACCGGGAACAAAAGAAAGGCTATCGGATTTTTTGATAAATGCCTGGCTTTAAATTATACCTTCATGGATGCTTACCTGGAAAAAGGCCTGGCATTATACGACCTCGGTTTATACAAAGAAGCTTTTGCTATTTTCAACCGGGCCGTTACATTGCAAAATAATTTTGAAGAAGGGTATTTTTACCGCGGGCAGTGCCTCGAAAAATTAGGCAGGCCCGCCGAAGCTGCTGAATCATATAAAAGAGCGCTCCTGTATGACCCCGGATATGCTGAAGCCAGTGATGCCCTTGCAAAACTCGGCTACAAGTAACCGTTAGTTTCATTCATTTTTAAAAAAATAAATATGGCCCTTATTGCACCTTCCGTTTTGTCCGCCGATTTCCTGCACCTGGAAAGAGATTGTAAGATGCTGGATGAAAGTGAAGCAGACTGGTTCCACATAGATATTATGGATGGCCGTTTTGTGCCCAACATAAGTTTCGGGCCGATGCTCGTGAAATTTATGCGGCGCACCACTAAAAAATTCTTTGATGTCCACCTAATGATTGAAGAACCGGAAAATTATGCGGAAGCCTTCAAAGATGCCGGCGCCGATGGCCTTACTGTGCACCTTGAAGCCTGCCGCCACCTGCACCGAAATATCCAGCAAGTGAAAGGACTAGGCATGAAGACAGGCGTGGCAATAAACCCACATACGCCAATTACTCTTTTACATGATATACTTCCGCACATAGACATGGTTTGTGTAATGAGCGTAAATCCCGGCTTTGGCGGGCAGGCCTTTATACCTCAAACCATAGAGAAAGTTGCTGCCTTAAAAAAAATGATCTCAGCCATAAACCCTGCTGTGAAAATAGAAGTGGATGGTGGCGTTTCTTTAGACAATGCGGCCAATATTTTAAGTGCCGGGGCAGATGTAATCGTAGCCGGCAATGCTGTCTTTGGCTCTGCTAATCCTACGCAAACCATTAAAACTTTAAAGGCTTTCTAATTTTTCTTTCATCTGGCGTAAGACATAGACATTTTGTTTCAGCCAGTTTTTTTCGCCTTTGGGCCAGGTATATTTTTGTGATAATAATTTATCAGCAAGAGCGTATGATTTCATAGCCTCGCTTTCATTATAATAGGATGACACCCAGTTCGGGTTAAGCTTATCTTTTTTCTGGAGGTAGATGCCGCCGGCATACCAGCGAAAAGGAGACGGGAGGCCATATAAACTTACTACCTGGGTTTTCCGGTAAATATGATCATCATAAAAAAGGATAAAAAAATCCAGGCAACCGCGTAGCCTTTCTTTAATGGCTTGCGGCGTTTCGCTCTTACCGGGTTTTATTCGCCAACCATTATTACTTATATGAAAAGGATTTTCTTTTTCATTTTTATAGCGCCATCCACTGCTGACTAATTCAATATTATTTTTTTCACCGCTTAAATTAAGTACCATATTTTCTGCCGAAACCCGGGCAAGCAAATAAGAAAAACTTTCTTTATCACTGCTGGCACAACTTATCACAACAGGTTTCTTTTCACTATCTAATTTCCAGGCTCCGGTGCTGAAACTTCCACGGGGATTTTTAATATAGGTACCATCTTCAGAAAAACAAATTGAGCGGTAAGGAACCTCAAGACCATCTGTCAGCTTCATTCTTTCTGCTTCCTCTGCATCTTCTTCATATTCCCAATTCTGGGAAACCAGGCTGCGTAGAGATTTCTCCCCAGACAAATCAACCATACGGTTTGCCGTATCAAACGCCATCGTGGTGCGAATACTTTCTTCCGACGGCTTCTTACCTTTTTTTGAATTACAGGAAAAGAGCAGGATGCAAGGGCAACAAAAAACCAATAATGTAAGCAGGTGTTTCATATCGGTAAAAATAAATAAAGCAGCGTATAAAGCCTATTCTTAAAATATTTATCTTCATCGCATGAGAATGCTGACTGTGAGTTTTTTATGTTTATTAAGCCTGGCGGGTTTTGGCCAAAATACCCAGGCAACTATAAGCGGAAAGATTTTGGATGAAAATGATTTTCCACTTGCCCATGCAAGCATTACTATTTTAGGGCGCCAGTCTGGTATTGCGGCTACAGACAGTGGAACTTTTAATATTAATGTGCAGCCCGGTAAAGCCTTTGCACTGGTATTTTCTGCCACCGGTTATATACCCCAGCAAAAAAATTTTTTACTTAGCGCCGGCGAAAATGAAACTATTGTTATTCACTTAAGGCCCGGGGGCAACACGCTGGAAACGGTGATTGTAACAGATGAAAGAGAAAGGGCTGAAACCGGCCTCATCAAAATTAATCCTAAAACGGTGGTGACGGTACCCTCACCTACCGGTGGCGTAGAAGCGCTGATTAAAACATTCGTCGGCAGCAATAATGAACTCAGTTCCCAATACAATGTGCGGGGTGGAAATTATGATGAGAACCTGGTGTACATCAATGATTTTGAAGTGTACCGCCCCTACCTTGTTAGTAATGGCCAGCAGGAAGGCCTCAGCCTCATTAATCCCGAACTGGCCCGCAACGTAAACTTTTATACCGGTGGCTTCCAGGCAAAATACGGAGATAAAATTAGTAGTGTGTTAGACATTCAGTATAAAAAACCACTGGCATTTGGCGGCAGCGCTTACATTAGTTTACTGGAGCAGGGCCTGCACCTGGAGGGGAATATCAAAAATAAAAATTCTACTTTCCTCGCCGGGGTACGCAACCGCAGTAACCGAAATGTACTAAGTAACCAACCTACCGTGGGCGCATATATTCCGTCCGCATCAGATATGCAGGGACAACTCACGCATAAATTTTCTGATAAACTACAAGTAGAATTGCTGGGCATTGTTTCCGTGTCGCGGTTCAGTTTTTTTCCTGAATCCGTGAAGAAAACGGCCTCTGTATTTTCTCCTTTTTACACCAGCAACATTGGCCTGGATGTTTTTTTTGAAGGACAGGAAAAAGATAATTACCAAACGCAGCTCTTTGGCGCCAGCCTGGTACATACACCTACCAAAAGCCTGAAACTAAAATGGATGCTTAGCCGCTTCCGCGATGAAGAGGCAGAGAATTTTGATATTGGCGGGGCCTATCTTTTCGGGGAACGCAGTTTTGATAATAATAGTGCAGATTTTGGCCAGATAACCAACCCGCTGGGTGCCGGGTATTACCAGGATTATGCCCGTAACAAACTCGAAATAGATATCATCAATGCCTCCCACAAAGGCAGCCTGGAAAAAGGAAAACATTTTTTGCAATGGGGTAACAGTATAGAACAAACGCAGATAAAAGATAAACTGTTGCAGTGGCAATACCAGGATTCTGCCGGTTATTCCCTGCCTTATGTGCCCGGGCAACTTTCATTATATAATTCTTTACGGAGTGAAGCCAACCTGAAAGTGCAGCGGTACAGTGGTTACGTGCAGGATAACATACGCCTCATCCGCAGCCGTTCAGATATTTTATTGCAAGCCGGTGTACGGTATAATTATTACAGCCTGAATAAAGAAATACTCATTAGCCCCCGGCTTCAGTTAAGTATAAAGCCGCAATGGAAACGAGATATGGTTTTTAAACTGTCTGCCGGTATGTATAGCCAGCCGCCTTTTTACCGCGAAGCCAGGAACAATGCTGGTTTTTTCAATACCGCACTAAAAGCCCAGAAGAGCCTGCAAGCTGTAGCGGGTTTTGATTATAATTTTGCGGGCCTCGGCAACCGGCCTTTTCGTTTTACCAGCGAAGCTTATTACAAACACCTGACAGATGTAGTACCTTATGATATTGATAATGTGAAAATCCGTTACCAGGGCCTTAATGATGCAAAGGCATATGCAACGGGACTGGAGCTGCGTTTGTTCGGGGAACTGGTGAAGGATGCAGAAAGCTGGTTCAGCCTCAGTTTTATGCGTACCCGCGAAAATCTCGACAATGATTTTTATTATCAATATAAAAATGCGGCAGGAGAAATTATTACCTCTGCATCTGCAGATAAAGTTATAGCAGATAGTGTTTCCACCACCGTTGGTTATGTGCGCCGGCCTTCAGACAGGTTGATAACAGCCGGGCTTTACCTGGAAGATTACCTGGCCACCAACAAAAATTTTAAAGTACACCTGAATACGATTTATGGCAGCAACATGAGTTATAATATTCCAGGTAGTGTACGCTTTCGCAATGCGCTGATTGTAGAACCATACATACGTGTTGATATAGGTTTCAGTGCCCAACTGCTTACAGAAAAATCATTGAGAAGAAGCCATAGCCCCTTCCGCGGCTTTGATAATATCTGGGCCAGCCTGGAAGTGTATAATTTAATCAACCGGGAGAATACGATTTCTTACCAGTTGATAAAAGATTTTTCTAATGCTGTATATGCCATTCCCAACAGGCTTACCCCACGGTTGCTGAATGCAAAACTGGTGGCAAGGTTTTAAAAAAATAATTTTCATAGTGGTAAAGGCGGCATTTGATGCATGGAGGAAACATTAACTTTTCCACCGCAATAAATTATATGTGAATAAGTAAATTACGGTAGTTGGAGTTGTGAAAATTATATTTGGAAAAGGAAATGGTATTGCATTTGAATACTTTTTCCATTACCTGCCTTCCGTGATTCACACGGGAAGTCTAAAACCTGGAAACATTGACAGAAACCATTATTAACCTTGAAACAGTAAACCCTATCGAGTTTTTTGGAGTTAACAACGGAAAACTTGACATCCTAAAAAAGAAATTTCCTCTTTTAAAAATTCTCAGCCGCGGCACACAAATTAAATTAAGCGGTGCTCCCGAACAAATTGAAGATGCCAAAGAAAAAATTGACCTACTGGTGCAATACCTGCAGCGCAATGGTCACATGAGTGACAACTACTTCGAGCAAATACTGGGTGGTGATGATGAAAAAGTGGTTGACAATTTCCTGGACAGGAACTCCAATGATGTACTTGTATTTGGCCCTAATGGCAAAACAGTACGGGCCCGTACGAGCAACCAGAAATTGATGGTACAGGCCTGCGACAAACATGATATTTTATTTGCCATCGGCCCGGCAGGTACAGGTAAAACCTATACTGCCGTAGCGTTGGCGGTGAGGGCATTAAAAAATAAGCTCGTAAAAAAAATTATTCTTACCCGCCCTGCCGTAGAGGCGGGAGAAAGCCTGGGTTTTTTACCGGGTGACCTGAAGGAAAAAATTGACCCCTACCTGCGGCCCTTATATGATGCGCTGGATGATATGATACCCGCCGATAAACTGGGTTATTATATGAGTACCCGCACCATTGAAATAGCGCCCTTAGCGTATATGCGTGGCCGTACGCTGGACAATGCCTTTATCATTTTGGATGAAGCGCAGAATACGAATGACCTGCAAATAAAAATGTTTTTAACGCGTATAGGACCGAATGCTAAAGCTATCATTACAGGTGACCCTACACAGATTGATTTACCGAAAAACCAACAGAGTGGATTATTTAAAGCGACGCGGATTTTAAAAAATATTGAAGGTATAGCGCATGTAGAACTGGATGAAGAAGATGTTGTGCGTCACAGGCTGGTAAAATCTATCATCAGGGCATATAATAAAGATGATGAGCAGAAGATGAAGGACCAGGAAAAAAAATAAACCCTGCGGAAAAATATATGAGGTAGCTAAAAGGCTACCTTTTTTTATTTGTGCCTGTGGGTAAATAATGCTGTAAATTTATCCGCATAAAATGTTGACATGAAACCAGGAAAAATTTACATACTTGCTATTATCACTGTTGCGGTATTGCTTTTCGGTTGCCAGACCACCACCAGCAACGAAGACCCAACAGGCGTACTCCGGCATTTTATTTATGCCCTATCTAAGAAAGATTTAACGACAGCCCGAAGCCTGGCCAGTGATGACAGCCAGACAACATTCAATATGATGCAGATGGGTGTGGGAAAAAAGATGCCTGCAGATTTGGAAAACCTGGATACCGCCAGGCTTATATTCGGAACACCGCAAATAGATGGAAATACTGCAGCCATTTCAGTAAAAGATAAAAAATCCGGGGAAGCCCTGGATTTTAAGATGGTTAAAGAAAATGAGAAATGGAAAGTATCCTTTGGCTTGTTTGAACTGATGGGTATGGGCATGAAAAAAATGAAAGAAAAAGGCATCGAGATAAGTGATACCATGATGGGGAAATTACCCGACCTGAGAAACCTGAACATTGATTCCTTAAAAAATATCCTGGAGCGCAAAAAGATAAAAATCCCGGATAGCATCCGCATCATATTAGAAAATAAAAAACAACCCTGAGCCTAAAACGCGTTAGATATTCCAGCATGAAAAGTTTAAAAATTATAGTTGTATTTATTATAGCCGTTGCGGTATTCACATGTTGCAATACCACACCTACCCGCCCGGATAATGCCATGGACACAGGCAGGATGTTCATACGGGCCAGCCTGGATGGAGATTTTAAAACAGCGGAAATGTTATTGCTAAAGGATACATTAAACATGCAGTATTTTCAATCCTACAAACAATTTTATAATAAGCTGGCAGCTGATAAAAAAGAGAATTATAAAAATGCTTCCTACGAAATAAATAGTTACAAGGACATCAATGATTCCAGCAGCCTAATTAACTACAGCAATTCTTATATGAATAAGCCACTTGATATCCGGGTGCAAAAAATAAATAATACCTGGCTGGTAGATTTTAAATACACCTACGGGGGCAACCAACCAGTAAACTGATTATGCTTAAAAATATAATGCTTGTTTTTATTGGTGGAGGTGCAGGCGCGGTACTGCGTATGCTTACGTATGCCATTTTGCCTCCGCATGATTTTCCCCTGGGTACCTGGCTGGTAAACATTTCCGGCAGCCTGCTAATGGGCATTATACTGGGCCTGGCTGTAAAAGAAAACATGCCGGGGGAAAATATGAAACTCCTGCTGGCGACGGGGTTTTGTGGAGGGTTCACCACATTCTCGGCTTTTAGTGCAGAAAATATTGGATTGCTTCAGCAAGGAAAAATTGCTTTGTCGCTGGCGTATATTTTAAGTTCTGTAATTTTTGCTTTATTGGCCACCTGGGCCGGTTTTAAAATAATAAACTGATTGTATGTATGTACTTCATCCATGGCATGGTGCACAAACCGGTGACGAGGCACCCGAAAAAGTAAATGCGCTTATTGAGATTCCGCAGGGAAGCCGCTGTAAATATGAAATTGATAAATCTACCGGCCTGCTTAAACTCGACCGTGTTATTTATTCATCTTTTCATTACCCCGTAAATTATGGTTTTATTCCCCGCACGCTGGGGGAAGATAATGACCCGTTGGACATTCTCGTGATGTGCAGCGAGGCCATTCAACCCTTATGCATCGTGGAAGCCACCGTTATAGGCAATATGCAAATGATAGACAGTGGAGAGAAAGATGATAAAATTATTGCAGTGGCCACCAACGACCCTTCAGTCAATCATATCACTAATATAGATGCCTTGCCCCGACATTTTTTTGCCGTCTTAAAAAATTATTTCGAACAATATAAAGTGCTGGAAAATAAAAAAGTAGAGATAGATGATTTTCAAAATAAAGAAACTGCTTGTAATGTAATACGGGAAGCCATCGACCTTTACCAGCAAAAATATCCCAAACATGCAGCCACTTAAAAAACATCCTATGGATATACAAACAGTGTTGATTTTAATTGCGATTGGTATTGCAGCTGGCGTGCTTTCCGGCCTCGTCGGCATAGGTGGAGGCATCATCATTGTGCCCGCATTGGTTTTTTTCCTGGGCTTTTCCCAAAAGATGGGGCAAGGCACTTCGCTGGCGGTGTTGCTTCTGCCGATTGGGTTACTGGCCGTAGCGCAATATTACAAGGCCGGGTATATAGATGTAAGAGTAGCGTTGGTTATAGCACTGGCATTTTTTTTCGGAAGTTACTTTGGAAGCCGCATTGCTATTGTACTTCCGCAGGAGACGGTAAAGAAAATATTTGCCTGCCTGTTATTGTTCATTGCTGTGAAAATGTTGTTTTTTGATAAAGCAAAAGCGCCCGCTCCATTGGAAGAAACTACAATGACGAAAATTCATTGATAACGGCGCTGGATACCCGCTTTATCATGCACAGGTGATGGGTACGTTTCCCGGTTTCACTATGCGTAATGCCATCCACATCCAAGTGATCTATGCGTACCTCGCCACTGCAATGAATAATTTTGCCCGGGCTAAGGAAAATACCCACGTGGGTTACACTACCATCCGGGTCATCAAAAAAAAGCAGATCCCCACAGGTAGCTTTCGCTAATTGCTCTACTTTTTCTCCCACCACTATTTGCTGGCGGGCATCGCGGGGCAGGGACATTTCCATCAGTTTAAAAATTACCTGTACAAAACCGCTGCAATCAATACCAAACTGGGAACGCCCGCCCCAGCAATAAGGCACATGCATATAAAGAGAAGTGAGCGCGGGAATAAGAAAAGATAATTCCCCTGCAGGAGGCAATGCTGCTTCATCACCGGGATTAATATTACAAGGTATCTCGCTGCCGGTAGGTAGAAAATGTTCTTTTCCTTCAACTTCCACTGAAGCTTTTTGATACATTATTTTCTGTGGAACCTGCGCCGGAATTTTCTTAAACTGGTTTAATCTTACCCAGCCTTCATAGCCGTCCCAGGTACAGGAAACCAGTGCCCAGCCATCTGCTTGTTCTTTTATAATTTCTGCTGTTTCACCAAATAAAAACTGGCTGCACATTTCTTTGCGGTGATCCGGTAAAACTCTCAATGGTGCCTGGGACACCCGGCATATGATTAGCGACATCTGCAAAAGTATTAATTATGGAAAGTTAATTATGTTTACATCTTTATAAAAAAAGAACATTGGCTGCTACACCAGGAGAACATTTGGAAGATAAGGACCTGCTGCAGCATTATTACCAGGATGGTGATAATGAATGGCT
>JBDSWG010000049.1:0-3752 GCA_039926825.1 Ferruginibacter sp. | reverse complement strand
CGTAAAATAGAATAACATTTTTCATTTGTGCAAGTGATGGTCAATGGTTCATTGAATTCCAGACAGAGTCTGGCTTCGATTATACATCCGAAGAGCGCTGCGCTAACTCTCCGAATAGCGGGGGTATTACTGGACAGGCTTATTCAGTACGGACTGGATGCATCCCGCCAACTGGGCTTCTAACATTGTGCCTTCAGCGCTTACTGATGTAATCATTCCTTCTGGAACAACCTATAGCTCCGTAATTAACCCTGGTGTAAATGCTTTTTGTAAAACGGTAACTGTTCAGACGGGTGCAAACTTAACTACAAGCAGTAGCGGTATTTTGCATGTAGGTTTATAACAAACCCGCTTTTTCTGCCGTTGTTGGTGCCTGCCCACATGAGGCCTCGGCGTGGTCTCCCGCAAAACCAGGACAGGTCCGACCAGCCGATAAATCATAAAAAAGCAGCAGCCATTAATTCCTGCTCAGCACCAGGTATTTTAAGTGCGGAGGCTATGGCTTTCCATTCTAATACAGACTGCTCAACTTCTGTAATAATTCGTAATGCCTCCGTTTTACTTAGTCTAAAATAACGGGCTACTTCTATGGCTAAGTCAAGGCTTAATGCATTGTCGTTTTCCGAAATATTCAAAGTAAGTCCCTTACCATACGGTTCCGGATTTACATCATACGCAGGTGATAACACCCAACCTTTTGGCGTTAGCAAAAAACCATGGTTACGCAAATGATCGTCTGTGTTGGATATGCAGATATAAAACACAATTCGCCGCCACAACTGTTGTAAGTCTGCCGTAGGCTCTGCCCCAAAGCGTTCAATTAATTCTGCCAGTTCCAGGTAACTGGCCCCCTCCTTATAATCTGCCCCATCTTTGTACCCCAGTAAAGTCATGGCGGATGCAAAATGAATTCTATCGCCTTTGCCGATCCTGTCAAATCGTTTATTTAGAAAAGTATGATGCCTGCTGTTGAATTTTTGTGCTTTTCCTTCCGCCATGTGCACACCACAGTTTAGTGCCAGTTCGTGCACGACCAATTCCCATGCACCCATATTTCTTTCATCGCCATGGCTGGGGAATTTTGCAATCCAGAGTGCTCCATTAAGATCTATTACGCTTGCTTTGGGCCTGGCTCCGCCCAATGAAGATCCGGGGGCTATTAAAATACTCAGCCATTTCATGTATTCGGGATCATCAGCGGCATCCACGTTTTCCAGTTGAAGGCTGGCGTATTCTAAGTCCCGAAGTTTGGCCCAGGGCGGAGAAGCCATCTCTATATTATCGTTTAAAAAGTTGCCCTCCGGGTCTTTTTTAAATCTGAGCCCGCCCATGCGGTGACCATCAAATACGCCCAGGAGATAATCCATTTCGTTCAAAACCTTTTCTTTTCTTCCTTCCAGCCTGGCCCATGCAGCTTCTCTTCTTCTCATCAGCAGTTTCCCCCACCTGTCTGGCGAAGAATCCAGGAAGATGCCGAAATTAGGTTTGCCGGCAGCTGGATATTGCGGACCACTGAATAGTTGAAGATTGGGGTCCAGGTAAAATCCATGTTCCTGCACTAACCATTCTTCATTGTAGTTGAAAGAAAAGATAAGTTCAGTCCTTCCCGGGGTAGCTTTTAAAATACCCATAAGTTCAGGTGCGTTCATGCCCTGCCAATGTGCATAGACATATATATTATTTCCTGGTAAACTTTTAGCCATAAGGTTAACCTCCTTTTTTTACCAGGGCCGCATCCTGGAGCTTACGGCCGTATTCATCATCGGCACCAACCTGCTGCATGTCTTTTTCCAATCCCAGTACAAATAGCACTTGTAAATAGGTACCCATAGCTACGCCGGGGTCACCTTTTTCCACGAGCCACAGTGTAGAGCGGCTGATGTTGGCACGCTCTGCCACCTGCGCAGTATTTAAGCGGCGTCGACGGCGGGCCAGCTTAATGTTTCCCCCAAGGGCATTCATAATCCGTTTTGCAGTCGGCAGGAGAATCGTTTTTTTTGTACGCATTTTGATTGATATTACGCACAAATATAAGTTTTATGACTGAAATATCAAACAAAGAAATAATTATTGAAAAAGAAAGTTGTGTGTGAATGATTTATGCTTAGAGATATCATTCTGTCTAGATTCTGTTTCATATTGACCCACCATTCTGTTATATATTGACCCACCATTCTGGGATGTTGACCCACCTGTTTTTTAAGGTTGGGTATTTAGATTTTTTGCGGGATTCCGGGATGTTGACCCACCTTCTATACAGAGAAAATTCTGCTGATACTCTATTCAGCTTTCTGTCATTCCTGCCCCACACCTCTGCGGGGTTGACCCACCCTGGCAATAATTGTTTCAGGCTATAATGATGTTTTTGCTACTTAATTAAAACAAGTAGCATGTCTCAAAAGCCAGTTGTAATGGAACAATTTAAAAAAATTTTGAACTATGTTTCTGCAAAAGCTGGATTACATTTATAATAACCCTGGTTGTGCAGGTCTGTGTAGATATACGGGGAGTATAAATATTTTTCTTGATTACTTTATCATGAAGATATAGATAAGTTTAATCACCTCGAACAATATAAATGGGAAACGCTGCTGGCCGGACCTGTCCCGGTTTTGTGGGAGACCACGCAGCGGCGGGCTGCATTGGTTAGTGTTTAAAATTTGTTACCACAAGGGCGCAATAGAGCAGTGAGCGGGGCAGTTATCCAGGCAATGGGTTTGTGGATAAAGCAGCCTGCTACAAAATGTAACCCGTTGTTTTGTTTTTATAAAAAGGATATCACATAGCAGTTCTCGTTCCCCGCCCTATATACCAGCCTATAAGTGCACCTGATATTGCTCCAACAATCGTGTTGGCAATAATATCCACCAGCATGGTAGTGGTATCCCCAATATTCATTTGTGCATACATGAAACAGTTTACAGAAGCAGAACTGAGTAAACTTACCACAGCACCCACCGTAGCGCCTGATGCAACTGTAGCTGCCCCGGCTTTATTAATCACATAGGAAAGCATAAAACCCCAGAATAAGCTTCCGGCAATTAGAGCCCACCAGATCATATTATTTTCATCCCGCATTACTCCTCTTGCAGCTTCAGGAGTATGTTCTCTAAAAAAACGCTCCAGCAAGGTGCCCCAGATAAGCCAGCCTAAAAGGAAATTGGCTATACCAGCAATGATTCCACCTACAAGAAATTTGTTTGTGTTCATGATAATTAGTTTTGATAATAAAATAAAAGAGAAAAGGTAGAGAGAAAATAATTTTGCTTATACACTTTTTCTTCACAAACAAAAGTTGCTGCTATCGCGAGGTCTAGCGAATCGCTCTTCGGATTTAAGATAAGGGCCAGGCGCTGTCTGCATACCGCTGATCCCGCTGATTGAGTACCGCTGATCCCCCTGCTTTATTTTCTAACCTCTGCGCCATCTGCGGGAAATATTTGAAACGCTTCTGGTCGAAGACAAGGCAGCGGTGGGCTGAATTGTTTTGTGTTTAAAGTTTGTTGCCAACATCGGTGAAAAAGATTTGACGGCACGGAGTGCAAGTCTGAGACTTGCCTTATCAAAAGCTTCGAGATGCGCAGCCCTAACACCTAGAACAACTGAGCGCTGCGCTAACTCTCCGGATAGCGGTGATTTCCGGTATGTAGCTGTCACTTTCAAACAAAGCAAAATCATCACATTTTGCCAATAAGAAAATGGGTAGCCAAAAATCAATAAACCCTTGTTTGAGTTTGAATGGCCTGTTTGAA
>JBDSWG010000048.1:0-16553 GCA_039926825.1 Ferruginibacter sp. | reverse complement strand
GAAGGCATTTGCTTTACACCTGAAGGTGATTTAATTATATCCAATGAATTTGCAGAAACAGGCCTGGCTAATCTCCTGTTGATGAAAAATAAACTGAAAAAATAATTCATGAAAAAAAAGTTATTCCTGGTTATTTCAGGATTGCTCTACCTTTCTGCCCAGGCTCAGGTGAAGCCTGTACCAGATAGTATTCAATCTTTAGTTGTGCTCATTGGCGATGCCGGTGAATTAACCAATGGCAGGCACCCGGTTGTTGATGCAGTAAGAAGCCATATTCCCATTGGCGCAAAAACTACTATTCTTTACCTGGGCGATAATCTTTATAAAACAGGTTTGCCTGATAATTCATTGCCCACCTATGATATAGCAAAGGCGCCTTTAGATTCTCAGATTCATATTACCCGTGATATTAAAAGCCAGGTATATTTTATTCCCGGAAATCACGACTGGGCAAATGGCGGGAGGAATGGATACGAATCTGTGTTGCGTGTACAATCATACATAGATTATCTCAGTAACAATTATGTAAAAATGTTGCCCAGGGATGGTTGTCCCGGCCCTGTAGCTGTGAACCTAACTGAAGATGTAACATTAATCATGTTGGATAGCCAATGGTGGCTGCAGGAAAATGACAAGCCCGGCATTGAATCTGATTGTCCCTATAAGACTGAAAATGAAGTAATCACAGAGCTGGATGATCTTTTATCTGACAACTCCAAAAAACTTGTCATCCTGGCCACACACCATCCACTCAGGAGTTATGGGCCGCACGGAGGTTATTTTACGCTAAAGCAACATATTTTTCCTTTTACCGATGCCATATCTAACCTCTATATTCCTTTACCTATTCTTGGTTCTGCATATCCTTTAACCAGGGCTGTGTTTGGCACGGAGCAGGATCTAAAACACCCGCTGTATCAGAAAATGATCAACAGGATAGAAACAGTAGTAAAAGGGCACCCAAATGTAATTTTTGTGGCTGGCCACGAGCACACGCTGCAAATGATACAGGATAGCGGGTACAATTATATTGTAAGTGGCGGTGGTTGTAAAACATCACGTGTTTCCAAAAGCCGGAATTCTCTATATGCTGCCAGTACGACTGGTTTTGCAACACTCGCCATTTCTAAAAGTAAAAATGTTACCGCAAATTTTTATGCGGTAGATATGGATTCTGTCCGGGAAGACTTTACCTCCCATATTCTCGATTTTTCTAAAATTCCTGAAGAAAAGATTGATACAACCCGCAAAGTGGAATATGCTTTTAAAGACAGTGTGGTGATATCAGCCAGTGATAAATACCAAACTTACAATGGATTTAAAAAAACATTTTTAGGTAACAACTACAGGAAAGAATGGAGCACACCCATTGCATTAAAGGTTTTTAATATCAGCAAAGAGCAGGGCGGCTTTAAGATAACTGGTATTGGGGGTGGTAAGCAAACCAAGTCCCTGAAAATGGAAGATCGTAACGGTAAGGAATGGACGCTAAGAACAGTAGATAAGGATCCTGAGAAAGCCTTACCCGAAAACCTGAAAGGAACTCTGGCCCAGGCTATTGTAGAAGATATGATTTCTGCCAGCAATCCTTATGCGCCGCTGGTTGTGCCTACATTAGCCAAGGCTGTAGGAGTCATAGCGGCTGAACCCCGGTTTTTCTTTGTACCCGATGACCCGGCGCTGGGTAAGTACCGTAGTATTTTTGCCAATACCGTGGTAACCCTGGAAGATAGGGAACCCGTACCCAACCCTAAAGATGCCAAAAGCACGAATAAGGTTATCAATAAATTGCTGGAAGATAATGACCATCGCATTGCCCAGGAGGCCGTGCTCAAGGCGAGGTTACTGGATATGGTTATTGGTGATTTTGATCGCCATGCGGACCAGTGGAAATGGGAAACCCGGGATACGGGAAAGGGGAAATTATACTATCCAATTCCCAAAGATCGGGACCAGGCTTTTTTTAATTCTGATGGATACCTGGTAAAATTTCTGTCGAATAATACCATGCCCTTCCTGGAAGGTTTTAAAAAGCATTTGAATGATATAGAAGGAATGAACTTTGTTGCCCGCGATTTTGACCGCACTTTCCTCAATAAAATTGGTCGAAATCAATGGCAGGCCATTACAGATACGTTCGTGATGCAACTCACGGATTCGGTTATACGAAAAGCAGCGGGGCGGTATCCCAAAGAAATCAAAGCGATGGACTCTGCTAAAACTGTGAAAAGACTAATTAGTCGCAGAGATGACATCGCAAAAAAATCAATTGAATATTATAAGTTTATTTCCAAGGATGTAACCGTAGCTGGAAGTAATGAGCCGGAATATTTTCACCTCACAAATAACAACGGGGATCTCATGCTATCTGTTTATAAGAAAGATGAAGAAACTGACAGTGCCTCTCTTATGTACCGCCGTACTTTTTACCGGGATGTTACCAAAGAGCTTCGCATTTTCGGCCTTAATGGAAATGATAAGTTTGAAATTGATGATGATGTAAAATCCAGGATTAAGCTTCGTATTATAGGGGGAAAAGGTGCAGACACCTTTAACCTGCGGGGAAACATCCATAATTTCGTTTACGAACTCAGCCAGGAGAAAAATGATTTTCAACATTTGAAAAGAACGAATCGTGAATTTTCCACCGATGCATCCATATTGGAATATAAAACTACAGGGTATCAATATGACCAGTTTAAATTTCCTCAATTAAATTTTGGACTCAATGCTGAAGACGGGTTGCTGGTAGGGGTTGGCTTTTCTTCCCGCACCTTTGCTTTCCGTAAAGAACCTTATGGTACCAATCAAAAGCTCACCAGTTTATATGCACCCAGCCATAAAGCCTACCAGGTCAAATACCAGGGTATTTTTAATGAGATAGTTTTTAAAAATGATATCATTGTAAATGCTGAGATTGTTAACCCTACTTTAAACAATTTTTTCGGTTTTGGAAATTCTACTGTTTATGATAAATCTAAGAACATAGCCTATTATCGTGTACGCAATAACTATATTAGTGGAGACGTGCTGATACGTAAACGCTATAATGATTTATTACATTTATCTCTTGGACCTACGTACTATAGGTATTGGAATGATTATAAAGATAATAAAGGCCGCATATTGGATAAGCCTGCTATCATTGGAAGCGATTCAACTTCAATCTATAGCTTGAAATCTTACGCTGGTGTTAAAGCAAAAATGGATATCCAATATATAAACAATGAAATATTTCCAACCCGTGGCATCACCTGGTTTACAGAATTTACCAGCTTAAAAGGCCTGGATAAAAACTCTAAAGATTTAAACAGGCTTAATTCGGATATGACCATATACGCAACTGTTTCAGACCTGAGCAAGGTGACAACGGTCTTGAGATTTGGTGGTGGCCATATATTCTCTAAGAATTTTGAATTTTTCCAGGCAGAATCCCTGGGCGCAAATAATTATGTAAGGGGCTATCGCAAAAACAGGTTCAGCGGAAGAAGTATGGCTTATGGCAGTGCGGAATTGAGGGTGCGCCTTTTTAAATCAAAATCGTATATTTTACCTGGAGACGTGGGTGTTATGGGTTTCTATGATATAGGAAGGGTTTGGATGGATAATGAAATTTCAAAAAAATGGCATAATGCAATTGGTGGAGGATTATATTTTATACCATTTAATTTTGTTATGATTTCCGCTACCGCCGGAATTTCTAAAGAAGATACTTTATTCAACTTCACGTTTGGAACTAAATTCAATCTCACTTTTTAATTTTTTAAAGGTTGTATAATAATATTTATAAAAAAACTGAACAATACGTAACCACGTTTTTTGAAGAGCACGAAGTTTCAAATTTGAAGTTTCATAACCTCGTTCATACGAAAGGGGTAGTGAACAGGGCAAATGAAATTGCCGGACATTACCAATTGAGTGATAAGGACATGCTTATTATTTATTTGTCTTCCTGGTTTCATGATACAGGTTATTTGTTGGTAAATCAACCGGGTCACGAAGCAAAAAGTGTAGACATCATGCGGGAGTTTACTTCCGGCCATAATTTGCCGGAAGGAACAGTAGAGGCTGTTGCAGGTTGTATTATGAGCACCATGCAACCCCGCAACCCTACAGGATTGTTGCAGGAAATCATTTGCGATGCTGATACCTATCATTTTGGCAAAAAAGAATTTAAGCTTACAAATAAACTTGCCCTGGAAGAAGCTAAGACTTCCGATCATCCTCCTGCATCTGAATTAGGTTTTATGGAGAAAACTTATGAAATGCTGGAAGGGCACCATTTTTATACCACCTATTGTAAAAATCTGCTCGACGGGCAAAAAAATAAAAATATGAAAAAGCTGAAGAAGAAAATTGATAAGCAGAAACAAAAAGATGAAATAGATGATAGTTCATCAGCCCCGGAAATAACAGAGAAAGCCGGTACTACCAAAGGAATGCAGACAATGCTACGGCTTACTTCAGAAAATCATGTTAAGCTAAGTGACATGGCTGATAGTAAAGCCAATATTTTAATTTCTGTAAATGCAATCATTATATCCGTAATATTATCTGTGCTGTTACGTAAACTTCAGACAGACCCCTACCTGACAATCCCTACCATAATTTTTCTTGCATCTGCGCTTACCACAATTGTAATAGCCATCCTGGCAACCCGGCCAAAAGTGAATGCGGGAACTTTTGATGATGTTGATGTCATTAATAAGAAAACAAATCTTTTGTTTTTTGGTAACTATCACCGCATGCAGCAGGATCAATATGAAAATGCCATGCGCCATATGATGTCAGATTCTGATTACCTCTATAGTTCCATCATCCAGGATATTTATCACCTGGGTGTTGTGCTTGGTAAAAAATATCGCCTTATCAGGTTGGCCTACAATATATTTATGATTGGAATAATTGTTTCTGTGCTGGCCTTTGCCGCTGCAGCTATTTTTTATACTTCTCCTGTAACAGATACCGGTGCTGTAAATGCGTCAGGGTCTCCATTTTAATACATACGTATGATTTATAATAGAGATCTAAGCTGGCTTGGTTTTAATCACAGGGTTTTAAAAGAAGCGGCAGATTCTTCTATACCTCTTTTTGAGCGGCTTAAATTTCTCTCCATATTTTCTTCTAACCTGGATGAATTTTTCAGGGTACGGTATCATGCTGTAATTGCTTTTTCCAAATTGGATAAAAAAACAATCCGGAAAGAATCTCTTTTAAATGAAGAAGATATTACAGATAAAATTCAACGTTCCCTTTATGCACAACTGGAGGAGTTTGGTCACATCCTGATTGATGAACTCATTCCGGATCTTCAAAAACATGGGATACATTTTTATTATAATGAACGCATCAGCCCCGAACATTTTTCTCAGGTAAAAGAAATATTCCTGAGTAAAGTACTTTCCTTCATTCAACCCATATACCTGGGGCCAGAAACAACACATAATTTCTTACCGGAGAATAATCAATTGTATCTAATTGTCACGCTGCGGGATAACGTGAAAGATTTAGTGAGCCAGGTGGCAGTAAATATCCCTTCAACAAAATTGCACCGCTTCTTTATACTCGATCCGATTAACGAGGTGAATTATGTCATTTTTATAGACGATATCATTAGAGAAAATTTGAATGTACTCTTTCCGGGTCAGCAAATCGAAAGTATATACAGTGTAAAATTTAACAGGGATGCAGAGCTGAGTATATCAGATGAGTACAATCGTAATCTTCTTGATAAAATTGAGAAGCAACTTTCTAAAAGAGATGTGGGCGCCACGTCGCGGTTTTTATATGAAGCGGGTATGCCGGATAGCCAGCAATTTTTCATGGCTTCACTTTTTTCTGTGAATGCGTCAGATATGTTTGAAGGTGGCCGCTATCATAACCTGAGTGATTTATCTGATTTTCCAAAATTTGATTTAAAACTCACCTACGCCAGGCAAAAACCGATTTTATACCCGGTTGCAACTGCGAGTGGAGATATATTTCACGCCATTACTCAGCAGGATATTCTCCTGCATCTTCCTTATCATTCATATACCCCGGTATTAAGTTTTTTCAACCAGGCGGCTTTAGACCCGGATGTTACAGAAATTTATATCACCTTATACCGTGTAGCAGCAGAAAGCCATATTGTGAATGCCCTCATGAGCGCAGCGAAGAATGGTAAAAAAGTAACAGCTTTCATTGAACTTAAAGCTCGTTTTGATGAAGCCAATAATATTAAATGGAGCCGGGTAATGAAGAAGGCTGGCGTTCAGCTGATTTATAGTAAGCCCGATATAAAAGTGCATAGCAAAATCGGGCTGGTTAAAAAGAAATTTGGTAACCAAATGCTTTCTTATGCAATATTAAGTACAGGAAACTTTAATGAGACCACAGCTTCATTTTACACCGATCATGTACTCATGACGGTTAATAGTAAAGTGGCGGCTGAAATGCAGCAGTTGTTCGATTTCCTAAAAAGTAAAAAAGCAGATATAGAAAAAGCCTCGCTGAAATTTGATGTTTTATATGTGGCGCAATTTAACCTGTTAAGTTGTTTTGAGAAAATGATTGAAAAGGAGATTAAAAAAGTGAAGAAAGGATTGCCAGGTTTAATAAGAATAAAAGTGAATAACCTGGAAGAGCCCTACTTTATAAACTTGTTGTATAAAGCCAGCATCGCGGGTGTGAAAGTGCACCTCATTGTCCGTAGTATTTGTTGCCTGGTTCCGGGCCAGGAAGGAGAAAGTGAGAATATTGAAATTCGCCGTATTGTAGATAAATACCTGGAGCATACACGCCTTTTTATTTTTGGGGAAGATGACCAGGCAGTTGTTGTAATGGGCTCTTCTGACCTGATGACCCGCAACCTCCGCCACAGGATAGAAGTGTGCATAGGTATAAAAGATAACTCTTGCCGTCAACAGTTGTTACATTACTTCGATGTACAATGGAAGGATACTGACAAAGCCGTGGAACTTAAACCCGATATGTCACAGGAACGGGTACACGCAAATGGCTCAAAGGGGTTAAATGCCCAAACGGAAATATACCAGTACCTCCAAAATATAGTATGCTGAATTCAGCAAATTCATATTCATTTTTTTCCGGCGTCAGCCGTTACAGGTTCCGTATAATTTTATATATCGCCATTTTCTGGACGATCCTGGATCTTAGTGTTTCCCTTATCATCAGGAATTCTTATACTGCCAAGCCAATAAGCGCCTTTATTCTTCGTGGGATCCTGGTATTCGTTTTTAGCTTTCTTATGGGGTATATGTTCACGTTTCCTTTAAAAGCGCTGGTGCGGAACGGTTCGCTCTGGATAAATTTTATTTTGAAGTCCCTTATCCTCCTGGTTGCGGCTTTCACCATGAATTTTATTGTTCATTTTGCCGAAAACAAACTCATTTATGACATGTCTGCCACCATGGCTTCCCGCGATTTTTTATATGAAACCCTGGATGTGAAGTGGATGCTTCAGAATACTTTTTATTGGATGATTTTATTTATTATTACACAGCTGTACCTGGAAATAAATGATAAATACAGTCCCGGTGTTTTCTTTGACATTGTGTTGGGAAAATACATTCACCCTAAAGTGGAAACCCGGATTGTTATGTTTATTGACTTAAAAGATTCCACACCTATTGCTGAAAAACTGGGGCACCACAATTATTTCCTGTTTATACGGGAGTTTATTTTTCATGTGTCTATGGGCTTGATTGAGCATGAAGGCATCATTTACCAGTATGTCGGTGACGAAATCGTTGTATCCTGGTTAAGCAATAAAAGAAATTTCCGACAATGCCTTTCCGGTATTATAGAAGCACGAAAAAATATTCAGAAAAATGGTGAGCGCTTCCGGCGAAAGTTCGGCTTCCTGCCGGAATTTCGGGTAGGCATTCACGTTGGTGATGTAACTGTTGGGGAGATTGGTGTCATAAAAAAAGATTTGGCTATGAGCGGTGATACGATGAATACCACGGCCCGGCTTCGTAGTGCCTGTAATGAACTCAACCAGAAATTTATTGTCTCCCGGCAGTTTGTAGATGCCAGTGAATTGAAAGACTGGCAGGCAGAGAGCCTGGGATTTGTAGAACTTAAAGGTAAAGCGGATGCACTTGAACTTTTCTGCCTCAAAATCTAAACAAAAAAAATGGCTGCAATTTGCAGCCATACAGGTATTAATAATTTTTCCTTTCGCGGGGGCTATAGACCCTTTTACGGCCTTCATCTGAGGGGCGTTTAAATCCGCCATCCGCTTCATTCATTCTCACCATACGGTTATTGTACTTTTTGCCATCCAGGGCTTTTATCATTTGTGCTGCTTCATCACGATCTACTTCTACCCACGTATTCATTTCACGCATATCTATTTTACCAAGTATTTCTTTTTTCAGGTTGCTTTCATCCAGGATAAACTGCAGGAAGCTGGCTTTATAAAAGCCATCTTTGGTTCCCAGGTTTATGAAGAGGCGGGTAAATCCATTATCCCTGCTATGCGTTCGTTCCCGGCGACTGCCGCTATCCCGGCTTTCAATGGTGCGGCTTTGTCCACGGGTATCCAGTTTTACATTCAGGTCTTCAGCATTTTCATAATACTTTAGGAAATGATTAAATTCAAGTGCAGCGACCCTTTGCAAAACTTCTTCCTTGGTTACATCTTTGAATTTATCCATCAGGTCTGGCAGGTAGGTTTCATAATCCCCGTGCGAAATATCTGTCTGGATAAGTTTGTCCATGAAATGAAAAAACTGTTTGCGGCAAACGTCTTTTCCGCTCGGTATATCCAGCTTATGAAACCGTGCATTCACCATGCGCTCCAGTTGTTTAATCTTAAATGTTTCACGTGTGTGGCAAATGGTGATACAAATCCCTGATTTACCGGCACGGGCGGTACGTCCGCTACGGTGCGTATACACCTCCATATCATCCGGCAATTCGAAATTAATAACGTGGGTGATGCCTTCCACATCTATTCCACGAGCAGCAACGTCAGTCGCAATGAGCAACTGCAGGGTTTTACTGCGGAAGCGGCCCATTACTTTGTCTCTTTGTTGCTGGGTGAGGTCACCATGTAAAGCCTCAATATCATAACCAGCACGAGCCAGTCGCTCAGAAATTTCCTGGGCATCGGCTTTGGTTCGGGTAAATATAATTCCATACATACCCGGGTTAAAATCAATTAATCTTTTTAATGTTTCATAACGGTATTGCGCAGGCGAAACAAAATATTGATGATCAATGTTTACGTTGCCGCTGTTCTTTTTTCCTACGGTAATTTCTTTCGGCGTCGTCATGAAATTTTTAGAAATCGCCCGTACTTCCGGCGGCATCGTAGCACTGAAGAGCCAGATGCTTTCCCGCTTGATAGTATTTTTGAGCACAAAATCAATGTCTTCACGGAAACCCATGTTCAGCATTTCATCAGCCTCATCCAGCACAACGTATTTTACTTTTTCCAGGTCCACAGCCTTCCTTTCTATCAAGTCAATCAAACGGCCGGGTGTTGCCACTACAATCTGCACACCCTTGCGCAGGTTGCGTATTTGCATGGTAATGGAAGCACCACCATAAACGGCTTCCGTATTTATGCCCTTCATAAACTTTTTATAATCGTTCAGGTCATTGGTAATTTGCAGGCAAAGTTCCCGCGTGGGGCATACAATAAGTGCCTGCGGAAATTTATCCGCCGCATTCATCAGCTGCAAAAGTGGTAAACCGAAAGCGGCAGTTTTACCTGTACCAGTCTGTGCCAATCCGACGAAATCCATGGTGCCGGATAACAGGACAGGTATGGCTTGTTCCTGTATTGGTGTGGGTTCTGTAAAACCCATTTCAGTAATAGCTTGTACTACCGTTTCATTTAATCCTAATGCCTCAAATGCATTCATATGTATATTTTTTAAGCTTAAAGACCGTGAAGATTGCGTAGCAATACTTACATGCAGGTCAAAAATTAATTCTTTTTGATGCTCACATGTAATGCTACTTGCCGTTGGCGGGAACTAATGGTGGAAATGAAGATAATTATTCTTGTTATCAACAGCTTCTCAGCACCTCATGTAATAAATCAGCGGCGCAAAGCTAAGATTATTAATGGTATATACAAAATGAGTGAGTAAAATATGGCGATGTAAACCCGAATATAGGTTTTTGTCAACCTTTAATTTTACATGATCTGCAAACATTCATACTAATTTGCAATAATTATTTTAGTATTTCTTTCACTAAACTAACGGTTAAGCATGTAGTCTATGGCATATAAGTTCCTTATTTTTGAAATCAAATCTACACGTATGAAAAAAATATTTTCCCTAATTGCTTTTACTATTATTTCTGGTAGCAGTTTATTTGCGCAAAGTTTCCACATTGGCCTCAAAGCCGGAACAGACATTCACAAGATTGATGGTAAATCATTTAAAGATGAATTTACTTTCGGTTACCACGCCGGGGCCTTTGCCCAGATAGGTATCACACCAACTTTTGGTATTCAGCCGGAAGTTATGCTTAGCCAGGTAAATGCGGATACCAGTAGTTCCTTTAGCACGGTTTACCAGTTCGATAATATTTCTAAAATTCAATTGAAGTATTTACAAATTCCCATTCTTTTAAATTTTAATCCTAATAAATTTGTTTCCCTGCAGGCCGGCCCGCAATTTAGTGTACTGATGGATCAAAATAAGAATGCCTTGAAAAATGGCCAGGCTGCATTTAAATCCGGGGATTTCAGTATGGTAGGCGGGCTACAACTTAACATCTCCAAGATTCGTATTTACGGTCGCTACGTGGTGGGCCTTAGCAATATTAATGACATTGACAACCAGGAAAAATGGAAGAACCAAACGGTTAGCCTGGGCGTTGGATTTGCTTTATAATCAGGGCCGAAGTATCCTGATAATGCCTCCGGGGAACAACTTTACAACAGTACTGGGTTTCGCGGGGGTTTCATCATCCTGCCGGTGTTGTACAATATAGTCAACGCCGTTTTTTATTTCAACATCTATATCATGAAAAAAAACAGGAGGCGGGTAACCTGATATATTTGATGAAGTAGATACAATAGGTTTTCCAAATTCTTTTATTAACCTGCGGCAAAACTTATCTTTCACCAGGCGAATGCCTATACTGCCATCTTCATTTATAACATTGTGTGCAAGATCTTTTGCATACTGGTAAATAACTGTTGTCGGGCTCATACTGCCTTTAATGAAATCAAATATTACAGGATCCGGGTGATTAGTATACATGGCTATTTCCTCCTCTTCTCCCACCAGTATTATCATGCTTTTTTCTTCATTCCTTTTTTTTATACAAAAGATTTTTTCAACGGCGGCAGGGTTGGTGGCATCGCATCCTATGCCCCAGACTGTATCCGTGGGATAGAGGATGGTACCACCTTTTTCCAGCACGGCCAGGCAATAATTTATATCATCATCTATGAGCATGCATCAGTTTTTTATAGACGTCCATTACCGCAGCAGCACATTTCTGCGGTGTAAATTTTTGTGCCTGGATGAAACCTTTGCGCCGCAGTTCATTTGCAAGAGATGGATTTTCCAGGATTTGCTGCATAGCATTTGCCATCCCCACAGCATCATCGGGTTCTACATACAGCGCCGCATCGCCCGCCGTTTCAGGCATACAGGAAACGGGTGTGGTTACCACCGGTACACCGCTACATAAGGCTTCCAGTATAGGTATTCCAAAGCCTTCATACAAACTGGGATATATAAACGCTGTAGCCATCTGGTAAATAGCCGGGAAATTTTCGCCGGATAAAGGCAGTGCCCGGCTTGCGCTATTTTCTGATAAAAAAATAACCTGGGCACCCAGGTTTTGCGCTTTTATAAAATCCTGAACTTTTTTCTTGTACGCCTTGCCGTTACCTATCACGACCAGTGGAATTTTTTCTTCCAGCAGGGCCAATCCCTGGCAAACCTGCAACAGGTTTTTTCTTTCTATAATACTCCCCACGAAGAGGAAATATTTTTTAGGTAAATTATATTTTGTCCGGACGACGGCTCGCACTTCTTCGTCTGTATTTTTAAAATAAATTGGATCGCAACTCTGGTAGCACACTGTAATTTTATCTTCCCGGGCACCGTAAACCCGGATTAAATCTTTTTTTGTCTGCAGGCTGATGGCAATGATTTCATCTGCATGGCGCAAGGCATATTTAAATTTTTTCCGGTAAATAATCCGGTCAGCGGTTTTGTATTGATGCGGGAAAATTTCAAAAATAATATCGTGCATGGTCACAACAGATATTATTTTGGAGCCGGAAATTCCTGCAGGTATTTCATGACTTAATCCATGGTAGATATCCAGGTTATCTTTTTGAACATCAGGAACTAAACCACCACTGCGCCACCAGCTTTTGAAAATATTTCCCGGGAAATGCCGGGGGGTGCGAAGTGTAATATTTTTTTCTTCTTTAGTAAGGTAGAGATTGGTTGCCCTCGGAGCATATAGATAATATTGATTCTCCGGGTAAAATGCTGCCAGCGAGGAAATAAGCGTGCGGCTGTAATGGCCCAACCCCGTTGTATTTTCCATCGCACGTTTTGCATCAAATCCAATATTCATTCCGGCAGATTTTTGTCTAAAATAAGAAACCTTTTTTCTGCAGCAAATGCAGATTGTTTTCTTTGCGCTTATTTTTGCAAAAAAAGTATGGAACTCAGGGAAAAAATAGAAGCCGCCTGGGCAGACAGGAGCCTGCTGGAACAAGCGATGTACAAAGATGCCGTGCATGAAGTGATTGCCGGAACGGATACGGGTACTTTGCGTACAGCCATACCGGTAGAAGATGCGGGCAGTACAAACTGGCAGGTGAATGAGTGGGTGAAGCAGGGCATACTCATGTATTTTGCCATACAACCCATGCAGACATGGGATGTGGAGCCCTTCGAGTTTTACGATAAAATGTTATTGAAGAAAGATTATAAATCTATTGGCGTAAGGGCCGTACCGCATGCAGTTGCACGGTATGGCGCCTTCCTGGGTCGCAATGTCGTGCTGATGCCATCTTATGTAAATATCGGCGCCTATGTAGATGAAGGTACAATGGTGGATACCTGGGCCACTGTAGGTAGTTGTGCGCAGATAGGAAAACATGTTCACCTGAGTGGTGGCGTAGGTATTGGTGGCGTACTGGAGCCCTTGCAAGCCAGCCCGGTGATAATAGAAGACGGGTGTTTCATTGGTAGCAGGTGCATTGTGGTGGAAGGGGTAAGGGTAGAAAAAGAAGCGGTGCTGGGGGCAAATGTGGTTCTGACACAATCCACAAAAATCATAGACGTGAGCGGCGATAGCCCGGTGGAATTGCGGGGACTTGTGCCGGCCCGCAGCGTGGTAATACCTGGTACATATAATAAGAAATTTCCTGCCGGGGATTACGGTGTCGGCTGTGCGCTCATCATCGGGAAGCGAAAGCCCAGTACAGATTTAAAAACGAGCCTGAATGATGCCCTGAGAGATTTTAATGTTTCCGTTTAAGCCCTTATATTTGCAGCCCTGAATTGCTGCCGGTGGCAGCAGAGAATTGCCCAGGTGGCGAAATTGGTAGACGCACTGTGTTCAGGTCGCAGCGTTCGCAAGGATGTGCTGGTTCGAGTCCAGTCCTGGGCACCTCTTAAATTATAAACCCTTGTTAGTATTGACTTTCAAGGGTTTTTTTATTTAAGGAGACGATAGCGGCAAATTTTTCATTTGAACATAGTTTTGTATTTATAATTTTTCTTATTTTATATTATCTTTATTAATATTAAAAAAAAATTGGATTAATAAAAAAAATCCGCATTATGAATAGTCCCATTAAACAAGAAGATTTTGAGAGGATCTTTAAACAACACCTGAAAATCGAAACTTATTCTAAATCTATTGACAGTCTTTTTAGTCCCCGACTGAAGAGTAAAATTAATTATAAGCCCTACTACCAACGCAATTATGTTTGGGATAATAATAAAGCAACATATTTTATTGAGAGTATATTATTAGGGACTGAAATTCCTCCTTTGATATTTTTTAATAATAATACTGATATTGAAGTTATTGATGGAAGGCAGAGATTTGAAACGATCATGCGATTTATGGAAAATAAATTTGCGCTGTCAGCAAAGGGCCTTTCAATTTTAACTCAACTTAAAAAAAATTCATTCGATGATCTTGCAAAAAAAGACAAGAAAATTATCGAAACATTTCTTGATGCAAAAATTCGGATTATCGAATTTGCACTGGTTAATGAGCCACCGTTAGATAAATTTTTGGAAGACCGAGTGAAGAAAGAAATATTTTCAAGATACAATACAGGGATTACACCACTTAAGAAATCTGAAATAGATAATGCAATTTATGATGATGACGAGTTTTCAACAGCACTTAAAAATGTTTTAAAAAGTAATAAACAATTACACTTGGAAATTTATAATACATTTTTTAAGACTAAAAGTGGACTCGAGAAGGAACCAAAACTGGAACAAACATTATCGTTCATTAGGCGCTTTTTAGTTCTGCCTAAATTCCCGATTAGTTCTTTCGCCCGAGGGCATGGTCGAACTGATACACTATCAAAATTATACGAATATTTTTCTGATACAATCGTGGATGAATCAAAAGTAATTAAGGATTTTGTATTCAAACTTAACTTTATTAGTAAAATAAAAGAATATTCTGATAGAAATGAGCTCAAATCCAATAGGTTGGCTTTAGAATGTTTTTTATGGGGAATGAGTGTTTCAGAAAGTGAAGACGTCCATATAAAATATGATGAAAATTCTATTAAGGAAATTAGTGAATTTATTTCTGCAAATATAGATTTCTACATTGAACAGGATTCACATTATTATAAGCAAGTAACTGAGAGATATGGGAAAACAGCTGAGTTTTTTCAGAATAAATATCATATTAAATTATCAGTTTATTTAAATGCTGGTTCAAAATATAAGAGTGTCAATGGCAAAAGCAAAAGCCAGAATGACACAATTAAAAAATTAAGTGAATTAGAATCTCTAAGGTTAAATAAACCTGAACCGGCTAGGAATTCAATAGAAGACATTCGCAGAGTGATGCAGCGGCGAAGATTTCTTGTAAGGCCTTCATATCAAAGGTCAGAAGTAATTAATATTACAAAAGCTTCGTCAATAATTGAGAGCATTCTTTTAGGAATTGTGCTCCCGCCTATTTTTATTTACAAAAGGGATGATGGTGTAAATGAGGTTATTGATGGTCAGCAAAGATTATTAACAATACTAGGATACATTGGGTCAGAATATATAGATGAAAATGAAGATACAATACTTTCTAAAAACCATAAATTTGGTATAAGAAAACCTAGAATATTAAGTGAGATAACAGGAGCTAAGTTTGATCACTTGCCTGAAGACCAACGAAATAAAATTTTGGATTTTCAACTATATGTTGTTGAAATTGAAGAGGCTAAGAATCCAAATTTTGATCCCGTAGATTTATTTATTCGATTAAACGATAAACCTTATCCAATTAGGGAACATTCATTTGAAATGTGGAATTCTTGGGTAGATTTCGAAGTAATTGAACAAATACGGCAGGTTGTAAAAAGAAACTATTCTTGGTTTCACATAAAGCAAATATTAAAACTCAAAGATCGAGATAGAATGGAAAATGAGGAGTTGATAACTGCATTGAGTGCAATAAATTATTTTGATAGAATAAAGGACAAAAGAAAGTATCTATACATATATCAAAAGGAAGATAGGATAAATGCAATGTTTGGGGATAAATCCTATGTGAGTCAATTGTTTTCTGAAGTAACTGAAAATGATAAAAAGAAAAGTGATTTTTTGGCTTCGCTTAAAGAAATTGAAAGTTTTATAAAGAAACTAAAATATGTTGTACTTGATGCTAATAAGTCTAAAGATGAACTTTTTGAGTATCTGAGATCCGAACTAGACATTTTATTTAGAGGTGATAGAGAAGTTAAATATCAAAGAAGAACAATGCAGGATTTTTATATAGCTTGGTTTTTATTGAATGATATCAATTTTGAGATGGTCAAACATCACAGACTTGCGATAAAAAAAGAACTCAAATCAATGTATACATTCATTAAAGAGCTCCCAAAAGAATTACATAATGATAACAAAGGATACGATGCATTTATTCAATTATCAAAAGATTTTAAGGATAGATACTCAAAAGATTCTCGTAAGCTCAAATTCACCGAGGCTGATAAATTAGCATTAATTGAAAAGCAGGGGAATTTAAGTGGATTAAGTGATGCACCCATTTTTTTGGGTGATGATATTGAACCTGATCATACATTGCCACTTGCAATTGGAGGGAAGGACGTAATTGAAAACATTAAAATAGCACATAAGGATGAAAACAGATCAAAAGGTGCCAAAAATAATACCTATTTATAATGATTTTCCTTGTACAAAATTTTTTTTAGATTTAAAGATTTTTCCGGAATAAAAAAACCTCAACTTTCGTTGAGGCTTGTGCCCGGAACAGGAATCGAACCTGCACATCCTTGCGAACGGCAGATTTTGAGTCTGCTGCGTCTACCAATTCCGCCATCCGGGCGG
>JBDSWG010000047.1:0-10078 GCA_039926825.1 Ferruginibacter sp. | reverse complement strand
CACAGCCTCCAGGGAACCCTGCAGAAAGCACCTGCAGAAATACGCTTATTTGCAGCATCAATGGCGGATTCATTTGGGATAAAAAGAAATATAAAAATCTGGTACACAAATTCTGTGGCTTCACCTATTACCTATGGTTTCCTGAAGCCGATAATCCTGTTGCCTCTTGCCATGTTGTCTAACCTCAGCCTGTCAGAAACAGAATCTGTTATCATTCATGAACTCAGCCATATTCAACAAAAAGACTATTTTTTTAACTGGCTCGTGCTGGTAATGCAAACCTTGTTTTTCTTCAACCCGTTTATTTTCCTGCTGTGTCATTATATAAAATTAGAACGTGAGAAACAATGTGATGCGCAGGTTTTAAATTTTAAATACCCGGCCTGGCAATATGCGCAAACCCTTGTCAACATAGCTTCAGCTAAAAAATGTCTGCCGGCATTTTCCATTGGCGCAGCCACAAAAAAATCTTTATTACTGCAGCGCATTGAATTTTTTCAAAAAGCTCCTTACTTAAAAAACTACCCGGTTACCCAGCGCAGTTTTGCAGTTTTAATCTTACCGCTTATCATTTTCTTTAGTATGTTTTTTTTACCCTTTTCCCCGGAAAAAAAATCCATAAAACTCCAGCCACATATTTCCTACTCTATTGTGCCCGGCAAAATGTACCCGGCTAATTTAATAGAAATGAAACACTCCTTTGAAACTCAACCAGCGCAATCATCGTATGAGGCTGAGGGCGTAGTTGCTTATGCTGAAGAACCTTCAGAAATTATAAAAGATGACCACCCTATGGTTCCAGCTCCTGAGAAAGATGGAGATATTCCGGAGATATCAGACCCGTCAATTTATTATACGGCCAGCAATGCGGAAGTGAAGTACCACGAAATAATTATTTGTGAAGAAGCCAGTAACGGGCATAAAACTACCACGGTATTAAAGATGGAAGAAAGAAAAGGAAAACTCACCGTTAAACCGCTCTATACACGTTCTGAAATCAGGAACCTTACAGATAGCCTGAAAATGATCCGGGATACCATTATTAAGCCTTTCAATATAATACAGTAACCTAACGGTTTCGCCTACCAGACATTCCGGGGACAGGTATCACCGTATTTATTTCCCAGGATAAAGCCAACCATTATTTCGTGAGAATTTCCTGTGTAAGTCCGCAGGCGGCTGGTGGTGGCGACTTCATACGCATAACTTACATTAAAAGTATTGGAAACATTTATACCTGCCAGCGCTGAATAACCGGCCACCAGGTCAGAATGGCGATAGCTCGCACCGACCCAAAGTTTATCCAGGTATTGTAATTTCGCATTTCCATGAATGCCGAATAACTGGGGCTGCCAGTACTGAACATTCACCGAAGGAATAAAATTTAAATCTTCTGTAAGCAGGAACCGGTAACCGGCCGTGAAAAAATAGTTCGGCGTATAATAAGTGCCATATTTATCATCTTTTACAAACTTGGCTTTTGCAGGTATAATATTTAAAACAGATAATCCTGCAAAATAGTCTGCACTGTAGAGCCAAAGCCCGACACCAATTTCCGGCTTAAGTTTTTTTAATTCCCCGCTGCTGTACCCTATCGCCGGGTCATTGGGATCCAGGTTGGCCCATTGAATTTTACTGCGATCCAGGTTTACACTGGTAATTCCCAGGTTGATGCCCGCACTTAGGGTTGTCCTTACCGTTAGTGGTTTATGATATGCATAAGAACCCGTAACTGTCCAGCGGTTAATGTAGCCCGCTTTATCATTTATTGCAATAACACCTACACCATGGTGCGGTTCGGGGGCGGTATATTCTTCCCAATATTGCGATCCACGAGGATTAGTGCCTGGCACCGCAAAAGAAGTGGCGGAAGTTCGTAAATCTTTTTTGCCAATTGGTGTATGTACAGAAATATAAGACGTAACCGGTGCACCGTCAAGGCCGGTCCACTGGTTACGATTGCTCACTTTAATATCAGTATAATTTTCAATGCCCGTTACCCCCGGATTCAGAATATAATTGTTGAGCACATATTGAGTAAATGCCGGCTTGGCCTGGGAAAAAACTCCCGTAGTAAAGCCAGTCATTAAAACCATAATCATAAATCTTTTCATTGTGCAGTCAGGTTTGAACAGGTATTTTATTTTATAATTGTTACGTAACCTTTTAAAGGCTTACGGCCATTTCCCGGTTCAATGATATAATAATAAGTATCTACAGGAAGCGATTTCCCTTTCATATTTCCATCCCAGGGCCGCGGGTATCCTTTAGACTCAAAAACAAGCTGACCGGTGCGGCTAAAGACCTGTACGCGGTTGTTGGGATATGTATTTAAATAACGAATTTCCCAGAAATCATTGATGCCATCATTGTTGGGCGTAAACGTATTTGGAATTTCCGGCCCGAGGAGCACTTTAATAAAGACGGAACTGGTATCCGAACATCCTCCTTGTGCCGTAACTGTGAGTAAATATCGAATATCACGTTGAGGCGTAGACGTAGGTTGCGCCACCGTGGCATTATTTAAATACAATGCCGGTGACCATAGGTAAGATAAACCATTGCCGGTTACAACAGGCTTCAGGTTGGTTGAGCCCCCCTCTAATACAAATGCATCCGGTCCGGCATCTACTGTCGGGTAAGGATAAACTGTAAAAGCTTTGGTGAATATATCGCTCACGCAGCCGAAACTATTCGTTACTGTTAATTGAATAGAGTAGGTACCTGCATTACTATAGGAATGTGATGGTGCCTGGATACTGCTTATTCCTCCATCACCGAATTTCCAGTTCCAGTTTGTCAGGTTAGCATCCAGGCCGCTGCTCTGGTCCAGCAGGCTCAATGTGCCACCCACACAAACAGAAGTTTTATCGAAATCAAATTTTGCCAAAGGTGCGGGGTGAATCGTATTCACTATAATAGTTGTATCTCTGACGCATCCAGCCCCGCTGGTCACCTGTAACTTTACTGGGAACGGTCCTGCGGTTGTGTAAACGTGCGTTGGATTTTTTGCCGTTGAATTTGGAGAGCCATCACCAAATGTCCAGTTATAAACAAAGCTGTTTTCTGTACCGTTCGCTATGCTTGATGTATTATTGAATGCTACTGAAGCCTGAGGTAAACATACACTGGGATAGAAAGTAAAGTCTGGTCGCGGCGCCGGTGCAACCATAACACTCAATGTTTTTGGCAGGCTCTTGCAACCATCGGAAGTTGTAACTATAAGGCTTACACTAAAAGTGCCGGCGGCATTGAAGGTATGTGTAAATGTATTCCCATTGGTGCGAATGACTGTTGGGGAACCATCACCAAAATTCCATGTCCACATAGTTAAACTTCCAACCGTTGAAGTTGAATTATCAATAAAGTCCAGGGCATTATTTTCACAGGCAGGTAAGCCTGTTGTAAAACTTGCAACAGGTGCGGCAAGCACTGCTATAACCTGGGAAGCAGTATCCTTACAGCCAAAAGCAGATGTGTAGGTATATAAAATTCTATAATTACCAGGCCCAACCGAAGCCGGATTAAATAATCCGGAAGAAGATACCCCGGAACCGCTATATACGGCAGAACCTGCTACCCCACCCGTTTCTGAAGCCTGTGAAATTTGGAAAGGTGCAACGTTCAGACAAGTTGGCGGCACGGCGTTGAAACGCACGGAGGGTGCTGCATTAACCGAAATAGCCTGGAACTTGTCATTAATACAAGTGATACCTGAATATACCCTGTACCGTATATTATATGTGCGTGTAACCGTTGCCGTTGGATACTTGTGGCCGAACACAGCGCCAGGCGATGGCGTGAGGTAGGTATCAAAACTGGCAGGTGTACCCGAATTGTCCCAATAGATTTCTATTCTAATAACACTACCAACGTTTACTGTAGAAGTGTTGGCAATTTTCACCGTATCATTTGCACAAAGGCTGGTATTATTTAAGACTGTAAACCCTGCTACCGGAATATCTCCATTGACCACGAAAGATTGTATGATGGTATCACGACAGCCAACAGAGGAGGTTACTATCAGCCTCACATTTTTTGTTCCAACGGTGCTGTAACTATGCTGTGGGTTTTGCAGGGTTGAAGTATTAAGCGCACCGGAACCGGCATCATCAAAATTCCATTGCCAGCCGGTTATAGTACTCCCCGCTGCGGAACTCGTATCAATAAATGAAGCATACGTATCAGACAGGCAGACCTGCGGATTGATAAAGCCAGCTTTTGGTTTAGCATTTACAATCACTGCCTGTACCTGCGAACTACTGAAACAACCTTTTGAAGATTTAACAACAAGGCTTACATTATACGTTCCGGCAGTGGAAAAATAATGCACGGGATTTTGCAGGTTAGAAGTATTTTGAGTTCCGCTAGCCAGGTCTCCAAAATCCCAGGCCCATTCAGTTAACGTACCGGCATTGGCTGTGGAATTATCTGTAAAAGAAACAGTACCGGAGCTACATGAAGGCACCTGCGGCGTGAAAGCAGCGACTGGCAACGCGTTGATGATTATTGTCACAATACCTGTTTGTGCCTGGCTGCAGGTTGTAGATGATGCGTCGCGGACACTAACGAGGTTGTAAACAAAAGTTCCTGCCACATTCGTAGGTGCTGACAAACTTATGCTGTTTCCGGAAGTTGTTGTAGTAGTTTGATTTGCTCCCCCGTTAATATTATAGGTAAATAAATATGGTGCTATTGTACCTGCACCTGTAAAGACTACCAGAGGAGAAGCGGCGTTCCGGCAAACTTCATTATCACCGGAGATAGAAGCAGTGGGCAAGTTATTAACGGTAACGGTTACACTACCAGAGAGTGCCTTGGTACATGCCAGGGAACTGCCTTCAGTTACAGATAACAGGTTATATGTATAAGCGCCGGCAGTACCCGTAGGCACAGCAATGGAAACCGAATTTCCAGAAGTTGTGCTAATGGTTTGTCCAGGCCCTCCCCCGATGTTATATGTAAATGTATAAGGTGCCGTTCCTCCGTTACCCGTCAACGTTATGAGAGGAGCCGTTGCATTTTTACATACAGAAATTGTACCCGTTATGGTTGCCACAGGTAAAGCATTAACGGTAATGGTTACACTACCCGTTTGAGCCTGGGAGCAAAGGCTCCCGGTTGCCTCTTTCACGCTTACCAGGTTATAAACAAATATTCCTGCAGTGTTAGTTGGTGCCGGAATAGTTACTGAGTTTCCAGTGGCAGTGGTTATAGTTTGAACAGGACCCCCGTTGATATTATAACTAAATGTATAAGGTGCTGAAGCGGAAGCTCCGGTAAATGTAACATTCGGTGCCGTTGCATTAAGGCAAACTGTTGCAGCACCGGAGATGGTGGCCGTAGGCAAAGGATTTACCGTAACTGTTACAGAACCGGATTGCGGCTGGGTACATGCATTGGCACTGCCTTCAGTTACAGAAATAAGATTATAAATAAAAGTGCCGGTGGCAGTAGTGTTCACTGCAATGGTTACACTATTTCCAGAAGTTGTAGCAATAGTTTGTGTGGCGCCGCCATTAATATTATAACGGAACGTATAGGGCGCTGTACCTGAAGCTCCGGTAAATGTTACAAGAGGCGAAGTGGCATTTCGGCAAACTGTTACCGATCCGGATATAGCCGCCGTTGGTAGAGGTTTCACAATAACCGTAGTATTTGCCGTCTGATTCAGTCCACATAAAGGACCGTTGGCATCTTCAACACGGGAAAGATTGTATATAAATGTACCTGCTACAGTTGTAGGTGCTGAGAGAGTTGTCGTATTACCTGTTGTGGTGGTAATGGTTTGTGTGGCGCCGCCATTAATATTATAATAAAAAGTATAAGGCGTAGTACCATTGGCCCCTGTAAAACTAATTACCGGAGAAATACCACCCAGGCAAACAGTATTAGCACCACTTATACTACCGGCAGGTTGGGTGCGGACAGTAATAGTAGCAGATCCTGTTTGTGCCTGTTGACATAACGTTGACCCGTTACTTTGTACACTTAATAAGTTATAGGTATTGGAACCAATTGTACCCGTGGGTGCAGCAATGGACACGCTATTACCTGTTATAGTTGAAATGCTTTGAGTAGCGCCTCCATTTAAATTATAAGTAAATGTAAATGGCGCAGTACCGCCACTGGCAGTAAATGTTATTAATGGGGAAGTTGCATTTATACAGACAGCTGTGCTACCTGAAATGGTAGCCGTGGGTATGGGTGCGATATTTATAATTTTGGTAATTGTATCCAGCAAACAACCTGGTGTTGTAATTGAAGCAAATTTTATAATATGTGGCCCAGGGCTACTAAATGTATGAATGGGATTACGAAGCGTGGAAGTATTATTCGCTCCACTACCTGGGTCTCCAAAGTTCCAGTACCACCTATAGGTAGGTTTGGGAGTTTGAGGAGTAATTTCAGTGAACAGGACGGGTTCTGTTATACAATTAGGTATTGTAAAATTAAAATCAGGAACAGGGGGGCTGGACACTTGCAATGAAAATTCAATATCCTGCGAAGTTCCACAATCTCCGTTGGGTGAATAAGTAGTTATAGTGATTGGAAAATTCCCTGCAGTTGTAAATGTGTAAAAAAGAGAAAGGGAATACCAATGAAGGGTTACACCATTCACGATAGTAGTTGAATCTTCTGTTCCATTTCCGGTATTTACAACATTGACATTATTATTATTCGGAAGCATACCGGGTGCATTTCCAAAATTCCAATAGAGTGAATCTGGAATATAGGGAAGAGAAACTTTAAACTTAAAAGGTGAATTTAAACATACTGAAGGCGTTGTTTCAATTCCATATTGATTTGATACACCAATCTGTTGGTAGAGGTCTTTTACATTTGTACCGGCATTATATCCGTAGCTTTCAAAATTTCCGAAACCATATGCTATAGCACTGAAACCAGAATCGGCAGATAACCTGGATATAGGATTTGTTGCAGCTCTTGCAGTTATATTTTCTTTTAAATAAGAATATGCAGTTCCAGGTATGGCAATAAAGGACGCCGCAGGAGCAGAACCATTAATTTGAAATGAAGCCGTATTGTTCGTCTTCATTATAATATTAAGATAGTGTGTAGTCACCTGGCTTTGCCCAGAGGGCACAAAATTCTGGTGCGCAGAAAAAACGGTTATATCATTAATGGTTTGTTCCACCGCATTTAAAACAATCATTTCAGGATCAGATAGGGTCTGTGGGCTTCCACATGTCTGACTGGTAATATATTGGACAACCTGTATGGGCTTGTCTGCCTGGATAAAGGTGGGGAAGGGAGTAGCATACTCATAATAACTATTTGCTATCAGGCCCCCAAGAGTTGAACTCGCACCATTTTCTATTTTTGAAATGACTGTCGTTGGATCAGTTACGAAAACCCTGATAATATCTGAATTATTATCTGAAGGATTTGTAGCTATTTTTTTGAGTGGAGAAGTCAAAAACTGTTTGCCCCAACTTCCTATAGGAAATATTTGTTGGTAGAGGTTATCTCCACCAGAAGCACCTGAACAGGCAAGGCCCGTCCAGGTTGTGGCGGAAAATACTGCAATGGGCAAACATCCAGATGTGCCCGAAGCAATTGATTTCACCCTGGTGCCCGAAGCATCCTGGGCAGATTGAAATTGTACCTGGTATACATCCCCGGGATTTACAAGTGTAATTTGAAAGGGAACGCCAGCTGGCCTGCCACTTCTTGTTGTAATTTTAGGAGTTATTTCTACAATCGTATTAGGCAAAGATGCCATAACTACCAATTCGCCATAGCCGTTGGTATTGCCCGAATTTCTATAACTTGGAATAATATAATCTTTACCCCAAACCTTTGTGGGCAAAATTAATGTAGCTCCCGACCTTGCAGAACGGATTATGTGGGCATAAACTGCGATATTGTTATCTGAGGTAACTCTTATACCTGCACCATTTTTAATTCCATCCTGCAAGCCTAAATAAGGGGCAATATTTCCTGCAGCCCCACCACCATTTGGCCCAATAAATTTTGTGGTAACGGTGTTGGCAGTAACCGTGAACGGTACAATGGTGCCTGCTACGTTTAATTGACCTGTGGCATTTACATCAGAAGTGAGATAAATTCCCATGACGGAGTTTGTACCATCAATATGATCTGGATAACATACCCAAAAATCTTTTCCCTTATTAGAGAAATCCTGGGCGAAAAGTAAAGAAACAGGTAAAATAGAAATAGAGAGAAGAAGTAAAAATTTCCTCATTATAGCGTAATTAATTAAGTTTTGGTTATGGTTTTCCAGAGAAGATAAATGCACTGCTAAATTATCATTATTAACTGATTTAATCCACTATTCTAAGTACAGAAAATAAAATAAGGGAAGTATAGAAATACTCCCCTTGTTAAGAACCTTTAGGTTCTGTAACCCCCAAAGAAAACCTTGTGATGTAATGTCAGTAAATGTTCACTACAAATTATTTTAAACTCTTCTTTTATTAATTTTTTACGGTTTTGTTCCCAGATATTGTAAGGACCCGGTAAAACTTAACAGATTTGTTAGATGTATTCGCCTGGTATTTAAAAGCCCCCTCACTATCACTGCCCGGCCTGGCACCCCAAACATATCCCAACGTGGTATAAACTTTTCCATCTATGCTGCCCTGCACCAGCCAATATGATGCAGCATTTTCTGGTAATATACCTTGCCAGTTTACCTGGATGTTGCTGCCTTTGCTAGTAACAGATATGTTTTTCACCCCTTCAATAGTTGTTTTTGCTGTTTGTCCTTTCGAAGTAATACACATAGTACCCAGCATCATTGTAATCAATAAAATTTGTTTCATGATATTCATTGCTTTAAAAATGTTTATTAATAACCGGCAACGGCCCGGAGTGGCAATGAATATTGGAATAATGATTTGGTTAAATCAGATAATGGAAACCCAGGGAATGATAAAGCTGTGCTTACAATCCCCTGGCCGGAATCAAGGCCAGTTGAAGCGGTATCATATTTCTGCGACAACCGTATAGGTATTCGCCGGAAAATACTCCTGAATACAGGAAACCGATTAAGCTAAAGGGAAAAAGGAATAAGTATAGTTTCTTCATTCTTTGTGGTTTAATGTGAATTTGGCTTTGAATACGATGTATTCGCTCAGAGGAGGTTGGAGGTAATTTGAAAAAGAGAATGTCAGAGGTAACAGCCATTCTTCATTTCTGGTGCAAACATAATTTCCAGTTTTTATAAATCAAAGCTTTCCCCCCGTAATTTCCGAAATTTATAAGTATTTCTGCTCGTTAGCTTGAAGGCATTAAAAAATATCTAATAGAATCTACTTTTATTAGATAGTTACACTACAAAATTACATTTTCGCTATATTTTACACATAAAATGTAGGTCTTTTACCTGATTTTAATTTACAGCATGCTGAACTGCCATTTTTACATATTTAGCCATTCACCTTCTGCGGGTGATTTTAAGCCTCATTAGCAATCATAAGAAATATTGTGTAAGTCTATACCAGGAAATTCGGAATACCACGTTAAATTGATAAAACAGAAGCTCCAAACATTATCCTATATCTATATATATTTTATTACTTGAATTAAAATTTAATATTAAATTTATTATATGCTTATAACCAATTACTTAATAATAAATATTAGTTTTATACCTTTACTTATAAACTTATGTAATAATTCTGCCTAAAAAAGGAATTTTAATAACATAAATACCTTCTATTTTAACATTGTTAAACAACATAAACTGATAATTATGAATATTATACATGAATTATAATATGCTATTTTTATAAGAGTATCATTTACCTTAGTATTGTCTTTATGTCATGTTAAAAAACTAACTTACTTAGGCATTTAAAATTCCATTATGGAAAATAATATTTTAATAAATTAACTTGTAACCCCTATCTTGTTAGGAAAGAAAAAATAGTCATGAAAACCGTTTATATTTTTATTTGCCTATTAATTTTATTGACATCCTGTCAGGAACCAAAGGATTTAGTATTCAAAGATTTTCAGAATCTTTCTGTTCAGCAGTTGGGATTTGCGGGCGCTAAATTGAAAGTTGACCTCATTTATTACAATCCGA
>JBDSWG010000046.1:0-7404 GCA_039926825.1 Ferruginibacter sp. | reverse complement strand
TGATAAGGTCCAAATGAATACTGGCATCTTCTGGACTAACAGCATAAGCAACAGAACCCGTTATCCTGTTAAAAAAGGAAAGAATTAATCCGCCGCCATACCCGGGATGCCATGTATTGCTGTTGTCGTTTGGAACCCAAACGCGGCCAATATCATACAACGCAAATAAACCAATTTTACCATTCACCAGGTGGGTGCGGAAGTCAGTTATCCAGCGTAGCTCATTTTGATTAAACACAGCCGTATTGCCATAAAACCTGTCCCGCTGGTAACCGCGTAGCGTATTGGTTCCACCAATGCGGTTGTATTGATAAAATTCCGGGCTGCCGGTAAGCGTGGCGGCACCGGCTTTTACAGCGAGACTAAAAGTTTTACCCAGGGGGAGATAAGCATTCGCTTCGGTACCGAAATTGGTAAAGTTATCCTTACGGTAAAGGTTATACGTAAATGCTGAAAATAATTTCAAGCTGACGCCTTTCGTGGGGAGAATACTATCATTCAGCGCCTGGTAAACATATTCCAGGTGTGCGCCGGTAAAGTTTTTATTCATATACAAACCTGTTTGATAAGAAGTCGGGCCTTTGGCGATGTAGCGGGCCGTATCAGCTATGATATCCACAGATTGAAAGAAAGGAATAAAACTCACTCTGTGCTTCGTTTGAAAAACCTGCTCCAGACCCAGTTCTCCCTGGAAGGTGCGAAAGCGCATGCGGTTATAATCTGCATTTACATCTTCTAAAATGGTTCCATTACCAATACCATAATAATTTCTCCAGCGTATAAAGTCATAATTCAACACCGGTTTAAAATCCCACCTACCCAATGCACTGGTGAAGATGCCTTTGTATGTTGTGCTAAATGCTTTCTGGCTGATGCTGTATTTTACATCCAGGTAGTGGCGCTGGGCGTAGGGATTTTTGCGCCAGCCGTGGGTAATTTTATTATAGGCCAGGCCAACATAAAACCTGTCTTCAAAACTATAAAATGCAATGGGGCCTATTTTGGATTTATCATACCGGTTTTGTTGGTAATCATAATGATTGATAGATGGGTATTTGCTTAGGTGTTTCTTAACCGCATTACCTGCAAAAATATTTTCTGTACCGGAGTCATAAACCTGGAGCTCTTTCTTTTTTGTCTGGCTGGTGTTGGTATAACTGTCTTTCTCCGTACCTCCTATAATGCGCACTTTAATACCATCTGTTGCCGGCCCATTGATATTGTAAACATCATTTCCTTTTAAGCCGTACAAACGAATTTCTTTGGTATTTGCAATATTGAATACACGATGATAAAACGGCTTTTTCTTTATATCGCCGTCATTGGTAATTTTATAAATATTAATTTCTGTTTCCTGGTTATTAAGGCGAATCACTTCAAACTGGTCATCGTCTTCGGAGCCGGTTATATCTGTTTCTTCGGCCAGGTAATTCGCATAAGCTTCCGCATATTCTGCCAGGTGAATACGCCTGTTTTTCAAATCTGTAGCAATAGAAGGCCCGGAAAAATTATATACCTCCGGGGGTAATTGCCGCATGGCATTGTCTATAACGTTATCGGTTAAGCGCTTCTGCAAATCTTCGGCAATTGATTTCCAGGTGGCCACCGGCACTTCGTTGGTTATATGTGCATCCAGGTTACGGGCCGGGAAATTAAACCGTATCGGATCTTTCAAGACACTATCAAATGTCTGCAGGTGTTTAAGCCCGGAAATTTTAATTGCTCTCTGCAACATGGAACCATCAAAAACGGTATATGCCTGGTCCCGATCCCGGGGTACAGGCACATAGGTAGTTTTTTTTCCATCTTTAAAAGTAGACCAGCGCCATTGATCTTCATGGCGGCCCCAGTCCCCGATAAAAAGGTCAAAAATTCTAGCTCTCACAAATGCTTCCTGGTCCACGCGGTCGTCATTATCTTCCCGGGTTTTCTCCAGCATTTTCTCTGTGCCGACAATATTTTTAGAGTTCCCAAAATTTGCTGCTGTCTCCCAGTTTTCATCCGGTCGCTGCTCAAACAGGTATAAGTTATTGCCCATCTCGTCGCTAAAATTTCCCAATGCCAGCTGCTTCGGTATATATAAAATAACCGGGTTGGTGTGATATATTCCGGCTGCTTCTGCCATGGGCGCAATGGTTACGGCTGCGTAGGGATGGGCAATGGTAACCTGGTCATTGGCAATATCTTCTATAAATGTTCCCTGGGCTATATCGGGTAAGGCTTTTCCAAAAGATTTATCAATGCTGCGTAAAACATACTCCCTATTATTTTTATCATGCAGGCGAAGAGATTTACTTTGCCTGCCTCCACCCGCCTGGTAAGGTGTCAGTCCACCGGCAAGGGTATCTAAGATGGCGATGGGAAATGTGACCGGGGTTTGCCATTCAGTTCTGTAATGTGTACCCCATCGCCGCTGGTAGCCATCACTTTTAATATAATTTGAGGAGGCTGGCAACGTTTTATAATGAGCGCTGTCTTTTTGCTGAGCAGCTGCAGGAACCGATAAAAGGATCATAGAAAAACAACCAAATGCAAGTAGGCTTCTGTATATCATTGAGTGTGAGTAGTTTGCTTTAAGTTTTAAAAAATCATGCCATTAACCGGTTTTATAGATTGATTATCAAAGGCAAATGAATTTCTTAAATTAACTTCGCCCGAGAAAAATTACCGGGTGAAACCAGTTTTCCTTTTAATATTTACGATAATTTCCTATTTAACAAGCGGCGCCCAGGCTATAGGAACGGGTATTATTGCAGGAAATGTAATAGATGCAGATAATGCAAAGCCCCTGCAGGACGTAACCATTACAGCCACCCAGTCCGGCGATACACTACACCAGCTTCGATATCTTTCGCTCCGAGATGGCAGTTTTAGTTTTGAAACTCTTGAATTTGGTTATTATGAAATCCGCTTTAGTATTACCGGATACCAGGCGCTGCGCCTGGATAGCATCTTTGTAAGGGAAGAAAGAAGTGATTTTAATCTCAATGATATAAAATTAAACAGGAATAATAATGCCTTGGAGAATGTGGTGATTTATGCGGAAAAACCGTTGTTTGAAAATAAAGATGGGAAACTGATTTTTAATGCCGGTGAATCTGCCTTAAGCGATGCCTCTACAGCTACGGAATTATTAAAACAAACCCCACTGGTAAATGTGGATGCCGATGGCAAAATTCAGTTGAAGGGTAAAGATGTAAAAATTTTAATTGATGATAAACCAGTGGACCTGGATAGCCGCCAGTTGCAGGAGTTGCTGGAAAGTATGCCCGGCAGTACCATTGAAAAAATAGAAGTGCTTACTACGCCGCCGCCACAATATGCAAATGAAAGAGGCGGCGTAATAAACATTGTTACGAAGAAGGGCAAACCGGGAGCTTCCGCCCGGCTCAATGTAAAATATGGTACCCGTGCGGAGAGAGGCATTAATGGAAATGCATCTATGAGAAAAGGGAAATGGAACATGTCTTTAAATGCCGGCAGTACAACCAATACGTATAGGGGTAACAGTGAGAGCACGCGGGAAAGGTTTTATGCTGACAGTAGTAATATATTAATCACCCGCAGCCACTATACAAATAAATATATCCGCCCGGTAATGCGTTTCACTGCCGATTTTGATTTGAACAAATACAATTTATTTAATGCCAGTTTCAGCCTGAATTCAAATGAGAATTATACCAATAATTTTATAGAATATTTTAATTACAACTATTCCGGTGACGTGTACCGGCGCAGTACCCGCCTGCAGGAAGGAAAAGTAAATTCTACGGCACCCAACACGCAAGTAAGTTATACGCATAAAGGAAAGAAGAAAGCGTCTATTTTAAAATTTCAGCAGGCTTTATATACCAATATCAACAACAATGACCGGGATTATTACCAGCAATACCTGGCACCGGACGGGCTGTTTAATGGCGATGACAGCACCTTGCTGCAGCTCACCCATTTGCGTGTACGCAGCCTCGTGAGCCGGGCGAATTTTGAACAACCCTTAAACAAACGCCTCTATTTTTTTACAGGAGGATCGTACACCAGCAGCCTCACGGCCAACCGGCTGAACAGCCTTTACCTGTCTCCTTTATCCGGCAACCTGGAGACGAATGATTTATTGAGTAATGCATTTGATTTTTACCAGTATATCTCCAGTGTGAACGGCGCTCTGCGGGTTACTCCTTCAAAACCCTGGATCATCACGGCCGGGTTAACCTGGGAATTTGCCAATACCTATTTTAATATCATCGGGGAGCCCAATCATTATAAAAATGCTTACGATAACCTCCTGCCTTTCATGAATTTCTCCCGCAAGTGGGACAAGGGCTACAACATAACGGGTAGCTATAAACGCACCGTGCAGCGGCCCGGTATTAATAACCTGAACCCCAGCATAGATTATAGTGACCAGTACAGCGTCCGTACCGGTAACCCTTACCTGCAGCCCTACCTGGCAGATAATTTTGACCTGGGTGCTGGCTACTGGACGAAGAAATACAATATTAATTTCTCTGGAGGGTACAATGTGTTGCAGCATATTTACAGCCTCATACGCACCCTGCAGCCGGATGGCAAAACGTATATTACTTACCAGAACCTGAGTGGCCGGCGGGAATATGAAGCCAATGGCTGGGGTGGGTTTTCTGCAGGTAAAAAACTTAAATTAAATAGCAGCGTTTCTTATACGTATAATGTGTACAGTGCTCATGACCGGGAAATAAACCGTTACCGCAATGGCAGTTCCTGGCGCAGCAGCCTAAATTTGCAATATGTAAAATCTGATTTGCTTACCGGCACAGGGAACTTTTCTTTCAATCGTTTTGCCAGCCCGCAGGGGAGGAGCAAAACTACGCTGAGTATGAACCTGGGTGCTCAAAGAAAATTCTGGAACAAGAATATGACGGTGAGTGTAAATGTTATTGATCCTTTCCTGCAGCTAAGAAATCATAACAGCACTTATGGCAGCAATTATACGTTGGAGAGTTATAGTAGTACCCAAACCCGTAATGTGCGTGTAGCCGTTGCCTATAATTTCCGAAAGAAGGCGGTTAAAAAACCCGTGCCGGCAAAGAAAATTAAACAACCGGCATCTTCGCTGCCAGCCAGCTTTGGTCAATAGGAATTATCCAGTTTTTTCTCCAGTCTTCAAGGTTAAGCACCGTGTTATTGAAATATAAAGTTCCGGGTTGCAGGTGGCCATTTTGGATGGCATAAGAGAATTGCGAAAGGGGTATAGCTTCTATTTTATCTTTCACAATGAAATTTAAAATTTGCCGGTCAAAGAAATTTACCTTGAAAAGCTTTTCTGCTTTTCTTACCAATGCTACGGAACTATCTGTGCTGCAGCCACTCACTTTCGACGCTTTTTCATCGGCTATAAATACAATGAATTTTCCAAAGAATAAATTTGCAAATCCTTTCACTGGCGTGCCGTGGCTGTTCCAGGCCGGGATAAATTTTTCGAACATTTCTTCCAGCTCCAGGGCTTCGGAGATGCGCAGGAGGCGATCACATTGATAAACCCATACCCGGGACTCCGGGAGAAAATTTTCCGGCACGTGAGATATATAATCCAAATCCATTTTCAAATTTTTTAAATTAACGTTATACCATAGACGCTGCAACAATTTCTGCAATATCCAGGACGGCGACTTCGCTTTCTTTTTCCCGGTTCTTTACACCATCCGTAAGCATGGTATTGCAAAAAGGGCAGGCGGCGGCTATCACCGTGGCCCCGGTTGCCAGGGCTTCATCGCTGCGTTCTATATTTATGCGGACATTACCTTTTTCTTCTTCCTTCCACATCTGGGCGCCACCGGCACCGCAGCATAGGCCATTGCTGCGGCAGCGTTTCATTTCCACCAGTTCTGCATCCATGGCTTCCAGTACCTTCCGCGGGGCCTCATAAATATTATTGGCCCGGCCCAGGTAGCAGCTATCATGGTAGGTGATTTTTTTGCCTTTGAAACTACCGCCTTCCTTCATTTTTATCTGCCCGCCTTCTATCAGTTCCTGCAGGTATTGGGCATGATGAATTACATCGTACGTGCCGCCCAGTTGTGGGTATTCATTCTTAAATATATTAAAGCAATGCGGGCAGGCCGTCACTATTTTTTTTATGCCATAACCGTTTAAGACCTGGATGTTCTGGTAGGCCATCATCTGGAACATAAATTCATTGCCGGCACGGCGAGCCGGATCTCCTGTACACATTTCTTCTTTTCCCAGTACGGCAAAATTTATGGAGAGTTTATTCAGTATCTGGGCAAAGGCACGGGTGATGCGCTGGGCACGCTGATCAAAACTACCGGCACAGCCTACCCAGAATAAAATTTCAGGATTTTTTCCTTCCGCCTGCATTTCTGCCATCGTATTTACCTGCATTCCTGTTGTTTAAATTTTAGTAGCTATAATATTTATCATTTTGATTAGCCACATCAAAGTATTTTTGTGCATATACCTACACTTGGCAAATATATTTACAAAAATAACGAACTGGGAGGCATGGCCATTTAAACTTTTGTATGCCCCGCTCGTGCCTTTCTGGGCCTGGTATTGTTTGCGGGCCCGTTCAGTTTGGTTTTTCACGCCCAGTAACCCCGGGCTCACGTTTGGTGGTATGGATGGGGAACCAAAAAAAGAGATGTATGATTTATTGCCCGCTCATCTTTATCCCGAAACATTTAATGTAAAACCTGCGGATAGCCTGGCCTCTATTCAGCAGCACCTTACGGATAATCATATTTCATTTCCCTTTATTGTAAAACCGGAAATTGGTGGCCAGGGCATTTTATTCCGTAAAATAGATGACCAGGAGCAATTGGAAGCTTATCATAAGAAGATGCCGGTAGAATATATTGTGCAGCAGATGGTGCAATACCCGATGGAGGTAAGCGTGTTTTACATCCGGCACCCGGAATCAAAAAAGGGAAAAGTAACCGGCTTCCTGCATAAAATTCCTTTGCAGGTTACGGGAGATGGCCGCAAGTCATTAAAGGAACTGGTACAGGCGCATCCGAAAGCGAATAAAAGGGAAGAAGAATTATTGGCCAAGCACCAGGAAAACTGGGACAGGGTTTTGCCGGAAGGAGAAAGATATATGCTCAGTTATGCGGCCAATCATAACCGTGGGGCTCATTTTGTGGACCTTAAAGAGTATATAGATGATGACCTGGTAAAAGTTTTTGATGCGATCAGTGTAGAGATAAAAGATTTTTTTTATGGCCGTTATGATATCATGTGCCAAAGCATAGAAGATTTAAAGGGGGGAAAAAATTTTGCTATCCTGGAATTTAATGGCTGCGGTGCCGAACCGAATCATTTTTACGATACCGGCTACACGCTGATAGGTGCCTATAAAGAAATTCTTAAACACTGGAAAGATTTGTATGCCATCAGCGATTATAACCG
>JBDSWG010000045.1:0-43437 GCA_039926825.1 Ferruginibacter sp. | reverse complement strand
ACCTGCCGGGCTATAGATGATTTTAAAACCTGCTTCAGGTAGTCTTTGTCTTTTGCGGAGATACCAGAAATATCTACCGAGTCTTCTGCCGCCAGGTGTTGTAACAGTTTCCAGTTTTCATCTGTTATCGTGTAGGCGTTAACGAAAGACCTTGGTGTTTTATATTTATTTACCATGTCTTCATGTAATATGATGTACCGGTAGCCATAATCACTCAGCACACCGGTTCCATAAAGTTTAGATAATGTATTGCTCAGGCGGGCTGTGTCCCGGCTTATGTAAACATCAGGGTAAATGCCACCGCCTCCATACAAGACTTTACCGCCCCGGGTTTTAAATTTTTTGGAACTGTCTGCAACCAGGCTGTCCTGGAAACCCGGATCGAAGCGGGCATATATTTCATCATAATATGCCGTGCCACCATGGGCATAAGAGCGTTGAATGCTACGGCCGAGGGGGGTGTAATACCGGGCGACAGTGAGTCTTAAAGCGCTCTTATCAGAAAGATCATATTGTTCCTGCACCAGCCCCTTTCCAAAACTGCGTTTACCGATAATCGTTGCCCTGTCCCAATCCTGCAAAGCGCCCATTAATATTTCACTGGCACTTGCCGTACCTTCATCTGCCAGCACCACCAATTCACCGGTTTCAAAGCGGCCCTCGCGGCGGCAGCGGTATTCTTTACGTTTTACATGTTTACCTTCCGTGTAGGTTATCAGGCGATCTCCGGCAATAAACTCATCTGCTATTTCTACGGCTTCATCTAACACGCCTCCACCATTTCCCCGCAGGTCCAGGATGAGTTTTTTCAGGCCTTGCTTTTTTAGTTCCAATAGCGCTGTCATAAATTCTTTATACGTCTGCGTACTGAATTTATTCAATCGGATATAGCCAATGCTGCTATCCATCATGTAAGCTGCATCCAGGCTGGCCAGCGGAATTACTCCACGGGTAATCGGGAGGTTAACGATTTTATTTCCCCGTAATAATTGTACATTGATGACAGAGCCCAATGGGCCACGCAAAACATTTCGTATACGCTCCTGCGTTACCTTTTTGCCGGATAAAACACTATCACCGGCTTTGAGTATTTTATCTCCCGTGCGCAGGCCGGCATCAAATGAAGGGCCGTCTTCCAGTACATTTATAACATGAAGGGTGTCTTTAAAAATATTGAACTCTATTCCAATACCATAAAAACTGCCCTGGATGTCTTCATTTACATTTGCTAATTTCTCGGCAGGAATAAAACTGCTGTGCGGGTCCAGGTGCGAAAGCATAGCGGCAATAGCGGTGTCAGAGAGGTCATTTATATTTACCTCATCTACGTAACGGCTTTCTACCAGGTCCAATATTTCCTGCACCGGCCGCCTTTTTTCCATAAAGAAAAAACTTTTACCCGGTACACTGTCCCGCATTTTATAACCGAAGAAAATCCCCGCAATCATACTCAGGCTGAGTAAAACTGGCAGCCAGGTCTTTATTTTATTTTGTTCCATACCCTTCAGATGTAAGCCAGTTTATGTGCTGCTTTAGCAATTTTAGGGGCGAAGGTAAATTTTTGTTGCCAACAGCCGTATTTTTACCGCTAAAACCCGGTAAGTGTTTTATCTTGACGGGGAAATGACATTTTAGTAATGAGTGATATATTAATAGCTGATAGTGGTTCTACTAAAACGGAATGGTGCCTCCTGGAAGGGAAAAAAAGGAAATTTAAACAAACCCAGGGCCTGAGCCCATATTTCCTGGATGGCCCTCAGATAGAGGATGTATTAAGAAATGAAGTACAGCCATTTCTAAAAAATGCCGACGTTTCAGAAGTATTTTTTTATGGTACAGGTTGCCATAGCCCTGCTAACAGCCGCCTGATGAAAAAAGCACTTTCCAATGTATTCACAGATGCCCGCATCCAGGTGACGCATGATTTATTGGGAACAGCAAGGGCAGTTTGTGGTAAAGAAAAAGGTATTGCCTGCATATTGGGGACAGGTTCCAATTCCTGTTATTTTGATGGAAAAAAAATAGTGACCAACAGCCCGGGGCTGGGTTTTATTCTCGGCGATGAAGGCAGCGGGGCCTACCTGGGCCGGAAAGTAATTCAATATTACCTCTACAAAACTTTTGACGAAGATTTAATGGAACTGTTTGATGCAAAATATAAAACTGATGCTGCGGCCATCTTGCATGCAGTGTATAAGGAACCTTTGCCTAACCGTTACCTCGCCTCATTCACGCACTTCCTGGCAGAAAACAGGGGCCACTATATGATTGAAAATATCCTGGAAGATGGTTTAAATGATTTTTTCTTCACCCATGTATATAAATACCGCCAAAGCTGGACGTTACCGGTAAATTTTACTGGCAGCATTGCCTATTATTTTAAAGATGTGCTACAGGAATTATGTAAATCGTATGAACTGGAGCTGGGCACTATTTTGAAAACGCCCATGGAAGGATTAATAAAATATCACACCGAAAACCCTACATAATATATGGCTTTTGAAAAAATCACAGAAGCAGATTCGCTTTATCGCCACCTCGATAATATGAGCACCCAGGAGATACTTGGGCACATAAACGAAGAGGATAAAAAAGTTCCGGACATTATTACAAAAGTCATTCCGGCTATAGAACAATTGGTGAATGCGATAACAGACAAAATGCTGCAGGGCGGCCGTCTTTTTTACATCGGTGCCGGCACCAGTGGGCGCCTGGGAATCGTAGACGCAAGTGAATGTCCTCCTACCTTTGGCGTACCCTACAACCTTGTCATTGGTATTATTGCCGGGGGAAAAAAAGCCATTACAGAAGCAGTGGAATTTGCTGAAGATGACATCACCCAGGGCTGGAAAGATTTACAGGAATATAATGTCAGCAATAAAGATGTGGTCATTGGGATTGCTGCCAGCGGCACCACCCCTTATGTTATTCGTGCCCTGGAATTGTGCCGGCAAAACGGCATTATCACTGGTAGCATTTCCTGCAATCCAGAGGCACCCATAAGCGCAGCCGCAGACTATCCTATAGAAGTAGTAGTGGGGCCAGAATTTGTAACGGGTAGCACCCGTATGAAAAGCGGAACTGCGCAGAAACTGGTTCTCAATATGATTTCTACGACGGTAATGATCCAGTTAGGCAGGGTAGAAGATAATAAGATGGTGAATATGCAACTCACGAATGATAAACTGGTGGACAGGGGTGCAAAAATGCTCATGCACAACCTGGAAATGAAAGATTATGAAACGGCAAAAAACCTGGTGCTCAAATACGGTTCCGTAAAAATGGCCATGGAAAACTACCATTCTTAATATTTTCTTGGATTACTCTGTTCTTTGGTGTAATTTGTTTTTAGATTCCTTAACAAATTAAAATCAAACCTCATGAACGTTAAACTTTTACTCACTTCAGTTTCGTTAGGATTTACAATGGCTTGCACTGCCCAAACTGGCAATATGGCTTATGCCATAACCGGCGATGGCAACAATGATTTTTTATGGATGAACATCCGCCAGATAGACCTTACAACAGGTCAGCCGGTAAAAACTATTTTTGAGCGTAGCAAAACGGCATTTTCAATGACCGACGTAACAACTAAAAAAGCTGTTACAGATGTAAGCGTGGGCAATGAAAATATTTTTGGCAACCGCGATTACCCCACGGCTAACTTCGTGGCTGCGGCAGCGTTAGATGCCCGAAATAACCGCTTGTATTACATTCCAATGCGCATGAATGAATTGCGCTGGCTGAACCTGGATGCTAAAGCTGGCTCCGCATCTTTTTATACCATGCCTTCGCCTTTGCTGCATTTTGGAGACGTAAATGACGAAGCAAATAATGTAACCCGTATGGTTATTGCCGCTGATGGCAATGGGTATGCGGTAACCAATGATGGCAACCATCTCTTAAAATTTACAACGGGCCGTATGCCCTCCATAACGGACATGGGTAGCCTGGTAGATGCCGGAGAAAACAAAGGCGTATCTGTTCATAACAAATGCACCAGCTGGGGTGGCGATATGATTGCAGATGCTTTTGGAAAACTCTATATTATTTCTGCCAGCCGGAATGTTTTCGTGATAGATGTAGACACCCGCATGACAACGCATGTAGGCACTATATCCGGTCTGCCTGCACCTTATACAACCAATGGTGCTGCCGTAAATACAGATGGTGAAGTAGTAGTCTGCAGTGCAAATATTTTTGATGGCTACTATAAATTTAATATAGATGACCTGGCGGCGAAAAAAATTGAAGGCTCTGATGTAAAGTATAATGCCTCGGATCTTGCCAATGGCAATATGCTACACCAAAAGGAATCCGATGCCCGCCGTAGCCTGATGCTGACAAGCACACTACCCGGACTGAAAGAAATTTCCGGTAGTGATAACCGCGTATTTCCAAACCCCGTAACCGGTAGCAGCTTCACCGTTGTTTTCGAAAACAGGGTTCAGGGTAATTATACCATCGTATTGACAGATATAGCTGGACGCACCTTGCAATCTAAAGTGGTTAACATCAACAAAGGCAATCAATCTGAAACTGTAAAACTTTCCGGTAAACCTTCCAAAGGAATGTATATGGTGAAAGTATTGGATGAAGCAAAGCAGGTGGTTTTTACTGATAAGGTAATGATTCAATAAAAAATTTGGGTTAATAAGTGAGGGCTGCCGTAGGGTAGCCCCTTTTTTATTTCTACAGAGTCCTGCAGAAAATTTATATTAAATCCTGATAAAGCTGTTAATCATTTAACGGGATTACTTTGGCTCGCCTGTACTTAGTAAAATTGCTATGAGGCCATAGGGTTTTTTCTATTTTTGTATAATTTTATTGTTTTTTTTGCGTTTAAGCACCACTGGTAGCTTAGCAGAAATAGGTTTGTGTATCTTATTAATCACGGTGCAATTCTGATGGAACCTGTTGCTGGCAGTAGTTTAAACATTAATAATATTATCCAATATTCCAAGTTTCGACACATGAAGAACCTAAATTTTCTTATCGCACTTTTATTACTATGCAGTACCACGCAGGCTCAAAACAGTGAAACACCTAACGCACCTCTGGTTACAAGAGGTAAATGCAAGGGAGCTGACGATTTGTACATTCAATCCCGGGAATCTCCTGAAAGAATTGCACACCTCCAACGTCAAATGGCGCAGGTAAATTCGAAAGGTCCTGAAGGCGTTCTCACACCCGGGAGTACCGGTGAAGATTATGACGTAAAATACCACCGGCTGGAATTACGATTAAACCCAGACTCATCTGTAAAATATGTCAGGGGCAAAGTAACAACGTATTTTACTACCCAGAATGCCAATTTCAGTATTGCAAAATTTGACCTGGCCAGCCCGTTGGTTTGCGATTCTGTATATTATCATGGCATTAAATTAATTGCATCTAAGATTTCGAAAGTTGGTGACATTTTACAAGTAACGCTTCCCACTATTTCAATTGCAGGCACCTTAGATTCTTTATCTATATTTTATAAAGGTGTACCGCCAGTGGTTTCAGACCTTGGTGGATCTTTAGGATTCAATTGGTTGTACCGCGGCCCGAGTAACAATAGAAATTATTATATATACACCGTTTCAGAATCTTATGGTGCTTATACCTGGTGGCCCTGTAAAAACCGTTCAACGAATGATAAAGCAGATTCCGTAGATATTATTATCAGCAATCCTACCAGGTTTAAAACGGCTGCTAATGGTATTTTGATGAGTGAAACAACTGTTGGTTCCAGCGTGGTGTCATATTGGAAACATCGCTATCCTATTTCAACTTACCAGGTGAGCATTGCTGTGGCTGATTATGAGCAGTACCCTACTACAGCCACCATGGTTAATATTAATGGCACAAGTATGCCTTATTATAATTTATTATTTCCCGAAACCAATACCGCTACTTCCCGGGCAAACTTGGATTTAACTCCGCTTATGCTCACAACATATAGTGATAAGTTTGGTGATTACCCTTTCAAGACGGAGAAATATGGTCATTATACTTTTGGGCCAAGCGTGGGTGGTATGGAACACAATACTTTTAGTGGCATGAGTGCCAGTACATATAATTCTACAAATAAATGGGATGTTATTGCACATGAGTTGGGCCATCAATGGTTTGGGGCGAGTATAACTTGTGGAAGCTGGTCCGATCTCTGGCTAAATGAAAGTTTTGCTACCTATGCTGAAATTGTAACAGCAGAATTTGCTCCTGCTACAGCACCAGGAACTACTGCATTCAGCTGGAGAGATGGCATGAAATCGAAAGTGATGAATGCATTTTACCAGGCTCGTGCAGTTTCCGCACCCGATACATCTACAACAGGTGCCCTGTTTGGTCAATCTGTTTATGTTTATGACCGGGGAGCTATGGTGCTCAGTATGTTGCGCTCCTTAACCGGAGATGCAATTTTTTTCCAGGCCCTGAAAAATTACCAGGCAGATCCTTTATTAAAATATTCTACTGCACTTACTGCTGACTTTAAAAGACATATGGAAGCCGCATCCGGCTTAGACCTGGCAACATTTTTTACCCAATGGATATATAACAAGGGGGTAGCGAGTTATTCTACTTCAAAGTGGAATAGTAATGGTAAAACTGTGATATTGCAGTTAAACCAAACCATTCCATATACAACTCCCGTAACACATTTTGAAATGCCTGTTGAAATCACAATTTATGGCGCTGGAGTAGACACAACTATAATTGCCTACGATAAAAATGGAATTTTATACTATGATAATACGGGTTCTTTATATAGTGCCAATGGAAACATTCTGCAATATCAACTTTCGTTTAATCCTACGAGTGTCTCATTTGACCCTTTAAGTAAAGTATTGGCTTATGGTGCCTTTACAAAAGATGTGGGTCTCATTGTATTAGCAGAAAACCACGTAGATTTTTCTGGTAAAAAATCTGGCGCAGATGTACAGCTTAGCTGGAAAACGGAAGATGTTTCGGACATTACAAAATTTGTTGTAGAAAAAAGTGAAGATGGAAGGGCCTTCGGAAAAATAGCACAAGTGAATGCAGGGGATTATATAACGGCATACAGTTTTTCATTTACGGATCCTAATGTAAAGCAAGGCATCTTGTATTACCGCATTAAAGTAATTCAACAAAACGGATCATTTATTTATACAAAAACTATTTCCATTAACAGCCAGTATGCAGAAAATGATTTCACCATTTCGCCAAATCCTGCAAAAGATTTTATAGTCATCAGCGCTTCAAAAGATATTAATACTGCTGTAAGCGTACGCTTATTTGATGTTGCAGGCAGACTAATTAAAAAAGAGTATAACAAAATTTTTGGTGCTGATAAAAGTTTAAGAATAAACCTCGATAATGTAAAACCTGGAACATATCTCGTTGAGATAAATAGTCACCCAGGTAAAACCAGCAAAAAAATTGTCATCATAAAATAACCCGATCGCAATTGCAGCGAGGAGGGTGAGTTCAAAAAAATTAATTTAATTTTTTAATTTCATTCAAACGCCCGGTAAGTAATTTATTGCCGGGTGTTTGTTGTATATATATTTGCAATACTTTTGAATATTCATACTGCTTTAATAAATTACCAAACCTAAACCCCATACTTAAATTCATTAATTCCAAGCATGAAAAAACTTTTTTTTGTTTTTGCATCCCTCGTGGTATGCAGCGTAAGCCTTGCCCAGCATTCATCTTCCTTTGACGAGACCAAATTTGGTAACACAGCTTACCTGGCTAAAGCAAATGTTAGTAATGACCCAAGCGCTTCAGCCATTTTTTCAAATCCGTTTCACAACCGTGTTCAGTACAATCAAATGGTTGAAAGAGAAATGGCAGGGTACCAATACATGGCTTCTGCAATGGTGGCAGGCACCGGCCTGGATTATGATGTAAAATATTACAGGCTCGAACTGCGCATAAACCCGGATACTTCCATAGGAAAATATATCCGTGGAAAAGTAACTACCTATTTTACCAATGTTTCCCCGGGCTTCAATGTAATCAAGTTTGACTTTGCTGCTGCCTTAGCCTGTGATTCTGTTTATTATCATGGCACTAAATTACCTGCTATCAATAAAATAGAAAATGGAGATGTTCTTGAAATTACAATACCTGCATTAAATGCAGCGGGTACCCTGGATTCTGTATCTGTTTTTTATAAAGGCGTACCAACCACAGTGCCGGATCTTGGTGGAGGTTTAGGTTTTGTAAAAGGCACACATGGCAAAAGGAAAAATTATATTTATACGCTTTCTGAAGCATATTCCGCTTATACCTGGTGGCCATGTAAATCTATGGTGACAAGCGATAAGGCAGATTCATTGGATATGATCATCAGCACGCCAACTGGTTTTAAAGCAGCTGGAAATGGAACTAAAGTAAGTGAGACTACAGTTGGCAACAAGGTGATAACTTATTGGAAGCACCGGTATCCAATCTCTTCTTACCAGGTTTGTACTGCTGTAGCTAATTATGTACAGTACCCTACAACGCCTACATTAGTAAATATTGGCGGCACGCAAATGCCTTTATACAATTTTATTTTTCCTGAAACCAATACTACCGGTTCCCAGGCAGCGCTGAATAAAACTGCATTAATGCTCACCACTTTCAGCGGTAAGTATGGAGAGTATCCTTTTAAGAATGAGAAATACGGGCACTACACCTTTGGGTTTAGCGGCGGTATGGAGCATAATACTTTTAGCGGTATGAGTGCAAGTACATATAGCTCCAGCTCCAGTTGGGATATTATTGCACACGAACTGGGGCACCAGTGGTTTGGTGGAAGTATTACCTGCGGAAGTTGGAGGGATATCTGGCTGAATGAAAGTTTTGCCACTTATAGTGAAATAGTTTGTGCTGAATTCGCACCCTCCATTACAGCGGGACAAACAGGACTCAGCTGGCGCCAATCTATGAAAACTAAAGTAATGAGCTCGACCAACCAGGCGCAATCTGTTTATGTTACAGACACATCCAGCACCACAACCATTTTTACGCCTTCAGTATATATTTATGAAAGGGGCGCCATGGTATTGAGTATGTTGCGCACTTTGTTGGGGGATGCTAAATTTTTCCAGGCACTTCAAAATTACCAGGGAGACAGCACCCTGAAATATGGCACTGCACTTACTGCTGATGTACAAAGGCATATGGAAAATGTTTCAGGGCTTGATCTTAGTACTTTCTTCACTCAGTGGATTTATAATAAAGGTGTGGCAAGTTATGCTGCAGCTAAATGGAATAATGCCGGAACACAAATTGTTCTTCAATTACCGCAGACGACACTTTATTCTACGCTTTCGCATTTTGATATGCCTGTGGCGGTAAGGATAAAAGGAACTTCCCTTTCACAAGACACGACAATCATTGCCTATGATCAAAATGGTATGTTGTATTATAATCAAAATGGTATTTTAACTACGGATGGTACGAATATGCTGAATTACAATCTATCTTTTGTACCAACAACCATAACTTTTGATAGTTATAGCCAGGTATTGGCAAGCGGTACATTTATAAAAGATGCCAACTTGCCCATAACTTCTCCGTCTTTTCCTTCATTCAGGAACATAACTTCGGATACAGATTATTTACCTGCTGCTTCAAGTGAAATTACAGTAACACCAAATCCTGCAAAAGATTTTATTATTGTACATGCAACTGCTGATATAAAAAATATGAACATCAGCATTTTTGATAATGCAGGAAGGTTAGTAAAAAAGAAAATGTTTAATAATGTAAGTAATAAAGCAGGTATCCCGGTATCGGTATCCACCCTGAAGCCTGGTAATTATTTTGTAGAAATCATAAATGGTTCTGCCAGGGTCGTAAAGAAGATTGCTATAATAAAATAATAATTTTAAAAATAAATAGCTCGAAAAACTCCCAGGTATTTTTACCTGGGATTTTTTATATGCGCTCATTTTTAAAACGTAGTTCTACGAAGGTTAAAGAGGAAGGTTAGACAAATTCTTGTTGCGCTGTAGTATTTATTCTATGTTTTTATAATAAAGTATAAGTCACTTCGTTATGTGGTTGTATAGAGATACATTTATGACTGAATCAGGTAAGCAAAGATTTTTTATTTCTGATAATTATGATTTGCAAAATACCTCGTTAAGTGATAAACCAGCCTTGGCTTTTGAAGCTGGGCAACCAATATTCCTTTTTTAGCTTAGGATTAGAATTAAATATTTTATGAAAAAACTATTACCTGCTATTAGCAAGTCATTTACATTGCTTGTGCTGTCTATCATCTTTATTTTTAAATTGGGATATTCCCAAACTACCGCCACATTTACTTCATCTGGTACGTGGACCTGTCCGACGGGTGTAACTAGTATCTCCGTGGAAAGTTGGGGTGGTGGTGGAGCGGGGGGTGGTACTACTTCCAACAATACCGCTGCATGCGGAGGCGGCGGGGGTGCTTACACCAAAAACAATACAGTAACAGTAATACCAGGCACAATATATAATATTACAGTTGCAGGTACAAGCATCGGATCTAATGGTGCAGGTGTTGCAGGAAGTTCCAGTACAGCCGTATTTGGAGTTACAACTGTGACTGCCACCGGCGGAGCAGGTGGCGGTACAAGCGGTGGAACAGGTGGGGCAGGAGGTACGACCGGAACTTATACAGGAGGTGCAGGCGCAACTGGTGTATCCGGAACCTTTAATGGCGGTGGCGGCGGTAGTAGTGCAGGATCTGCATCAGCCGGTAACGCAGGCTCGTTGTCGACGGGAGGTGTTGCTGTTACAGGTGGCGGTGCCGGCGGTAATGGTGCAAGTGGAAATAGTACTGTAGATGGTTCACCTGGCTCATTTCCAGGTGGCGGCGGAGGCGGTGCCTATAAAAAGTCAGGTCAATCCCCCGTCGGAGGAAACGGTGGAGGTGGCCAGGTGAAAATTACCTTTACTCAACCTGTTTGTCCGGCGTCAAATGCAATAGCACCAGCTTCCAGCCAGGCGCTGTGCGTTAGTGATGCTTCTACAACCCTCACTGCTACTGTTACCAACAGTGGTAGCACGGGTACCCCTACTTTACAATATCAATGGTATTATAATTTATCAAACAATAACACAGTAGCCGGCGCAACTTCCATAGCCGGTGCTACTTCACAAACTTTTTCCCCGGGAACATCTCTAGCAGAATCAGGGACGAGATATTATTTCTGTGTAGGCTATGCGGCAAACAACGGCTGTTCACAAAGCAATACTACGCAGAGTCTTGCGTCCAATACGGTGCAAGTGACCGTAAGTCCCGCAGCTTCCATACCCGGAACTTATTCTGTAGGCCCAACAGGAACATACGCAAGCATAGCCGCCGCCATATCGGCCCTGTCTACGGGATGTGCAATTGGCGGGATTTATGTATTTGAATTACAATCTACCTATAATTCATCGGTTGAAAGCTTTCCTATCAACCTGCCGTCATTTTCATGGGCAAGTACGACAAACACCATTACAATCCGGCCTGCAGCCGGGGCAACTAATTTATCTATAACAGGTTCCAGTACAACCGGAATTTTAAATTTAACTGCTAGTAAATATTATATTATTGATGGACGTGCAGGCGGTACCGGTAGCACAAAAAATTTATCTATAATTAATACATCTGCTTCGGGGTATGTCATGCAGTTTGTTAATGATGCGCAAAACAACGTCATTAAATTTTGTAGTGTACAAGGCGTAAATAGTTTATCTACTTCCGGTAATATTGTTTTCAGCACCTCTGCTACAACAAACGGTAACAGTAACAATACAATTGATAATTGTGATATTAAGGATGGTGCAACCACACCTTCAAATGCCATTTATTCAAATGGTACCTCAACCGCAGGAAGGCAAAATATCAACAACATTATTTCTAATTCCAACATTTCTAATTTCTTCAGCGCTACCAACGGGGGTAATGGTATTTATCTTGGTGCCGGTACAACTGACTGGACGATTACTGGTAATAGTTTTTACCAGACAAGTTCCAGGGTACTCAGTTCCAGTGATATATGGAGTGCTATACAAGTAAACAATACTGCATCCGGAAATAATATTAATATTTCTAATAATTATTTTGGAGGAACTGCTGCAAATGCTGCAAGTGGAACTATGACATTTACCGGAGGCGGCATTTTAAACCTTATTAGAATGGCAGGATCTACCGGCACAGCCAATAGTATCCAGGGGAATATAATCAGAAATATTTCATTTACAACTTCTTCCAATGCAACCCCACATGCTTTGATCAGGCATTTACAGGGAAATATAAATATTGGTAACCTTTCAGGCAATACCATTGGCAGTCAATCTGCTAACGGGAATATTTTATTTAGTTGTTCAGCTACATGTGAATTTGCCGGTATTTCTGGAGGGATAAATTCAATCGGTTCAGCCGATGTCATTAATATCTCCAATAATAATGTGGGTGGAATAGACATTTCTGGTTCAGGATCTAGTGCCGTTCAATTTGCAGGAATTAAATTACGTGGTGTGCCAGGGTCATGTACCATTAATAATAATATAGTAGGAAGTACGACCACGGTGAATAGTATTTCGAATTCCACTGCAGAAGAATTAAATGGAATCCAGGTCTTCGTTGGCAGCAGCACAGGTATGCAAACGATTTCGAATAATACTTTGGCCAATCTCCTGGTGAGCAACGCAGCAAACAGTAAAAATATTTTGTATGGCATCAATGTAAAAGATGCTACCGCCGGTACTGCAGGTGGTATTTATACCATCAGCACAAATAATATCTATAAACTTACTTCTGCTTCTAAAATTCCTGTTGGGGCCTACACAACTGCTGGTATAGGATTTAATTCCACTGCGCAGGGAGGTCAAAAAATATCAGGTAATATTATTTATAACCTACATGATACTGATCCTACTGCAGCAACCGGCATTGTCGGTATTGATTATGCAGGTCCTTCAATTGGATTCAATTTAGTTGAAAAGAATTTTATCCACGACCTGACCATGGTTACAGATGATGTAACAGGCCCGTCACTTGGTGTTATGGTAGGATTAAATATTAATAATGGAACAACAACCTATTCAAATAATGCCATCAGCTTGGGTGATAGCTCTGGTGTTTCCATTACAAAAAGTTATGAAATATATGGTATCGGGGATTATATTGGTGAAGTTCCTTCACCGAAAGGGTTCGGTAATAATGACTACCTGAATAATACAGTTTATATTGGCGGTAGCAGTGTTTCAGGAGCTTCAAACCGGACTTTTGCATATTATAATTCTGTACCCGATACAAGAGCACGTACTATAAAGAATAACATTTTTTATAATGCGAGGTCTGGTACAGGAACACATTATGCCATGTATTACCCGTCCAACGTTACTGGTGTAACCAATGTAACGAGTGATTATAATGATATTTATGTAAGTGGCACAGGAGGAAAAATTGCTTACCTGAATGGAGTGAATTATGATACGATTACAACCTGGAGAGCTGCAACTTCTAAAGACGCCATGAGTGTAACAGACGATCCACTATTAGTGAATCCTGCGGGCAGTGTTGCAGGTAAAGATCTTCATATACTTGTAGGCTCTATTTGTAATAATGAAGCCTCTCCGGTTACTCCAATTGCTGTTACTTCCGATTTTGATGGAACCCCCCGCGATGGTGTACATGGAATTTATCCTGCAACACCGGACATTGGGGCCTATGAACTTGTCAGGGGAACATCTCCCGGTACATGGATAGGAATTTTGAGTACGGATTGGTTTAATACTTCAAACTGGGATGATGGGGTAGTTCCTACCAACATCATACACACTTATATTGCAAGGGGGCATAATGATGCATCTGCTACACAACATTTTCCAGTTATTCCAACGGGTGGTAGTGCACAAACTAAAAATCTTACGCTACACCTGCCAACAACAAATTTAACGGTAACGGGTACTGGCATAATGAAAGTTGCAGGTACAATTAAATCAGGTGTAAATATTAATAAAGGAAAATTTAACCTGGTAGACGGTACGCTTGAACTTAACGGTACCAGCGGCACACAGAATATTGCAGGAAATATGTTTTTTCAAACAACCATTAAAAATCTAACTGCATCTAATAGTGTAAATATTACTAACCAGTGGTCGCCGGATACTGTACGCATAACCGGCATCGCATCCTTTGGAAACGTAAACAGTAAAACTATAACGACTAACGGAAACTTAACACTGGTTTCCTCTGTTTCTGGTACTGCTGCTTTAATAGATATTACCAACGGCGGTATTAATAATAGTAATATCGTTACTGGAAATGTAACAGTGGAAAGATTTATAAATGCGGGCCGTAAATGGAGGTTTCTTTCTCTTCCAACAAGCGGACAAACCTTTAAACAAGCCTGGCAAGAGGGTGCAACCAGTTCAGCCCAAAACCCTAAGCCGGGTTATGGCATGTACATAACAGATAACAATAACAGCACCTGGACTGGCAATGGTTTTGATGCGTATTCAATTGGAGGACCCAGTATTAAAAAATATGATGCAAGTTCTAACACCTGGGTGGGTATATCTAATACGGGCATCGTTGTATCGGGTACCCAGGGGCTGATGACCTTCGTACGAGGCAACAGGGCTAATGCGGTAACGAGTAGTACCATAACGACAACAGTTTTAAGGAGTACAGGAACACTCTATCAAAATACACAACCGGATATTACCGTGCCAGCCGGAACCTTTGTTACAATCGGAAATCCTTATGCAGCAGCGGTAGACCTTCGGCTGTTAGATAAAGCAAACACCACTGATTTCTTTTATGTATGGGATCCAAAGTTAAGTGGTTTATACAGCGTGGGTGCATACCAGATTTTCTCACGCAATGGTGCTAATTATGTTGTAACTCCAGGTGGAGGGAGTTATGGAACGCCTGGTGTCATTACTAATTATCTTGAATCCGGGCAGGCCTTTTTCATCAGGGGAGCAGGTGCTGCAGGGAGGGTAACATTTAAAGAAAATGCAAAGGCTTACGGTAATGTATATACGCCATATGTTGTACAAGGGCAAAGCCAGGACTTAAGGGTCTCACTTTTAATACCTGGCACAGATACCCTGGTTGCAGACGGTGTTTTTGTAAATTACGATGATAATTACTCTAACGGGGTAGATGACAATGATGGTTTGAAATTTTCAAATGCAAATGAAAATGTAACCCTTAAAAGAAATAATACATTATTATCTGTAGAGCGTAGAACGACGATTCTTGGAACAGATACTTTATTTATCAATACAACCGGTTTAAGAGCACAGTCTTATCTATGGTCAGTTAAGGCTGATAACATGGACGCCCCGGGAAGATTTGGATACCTGATTGATAAATTCCTGCAGTCATCAACCCTGTTAAACCTTAGCGATGCAACTCAGGTAGCGTTTACGGTAGATAATACTCCGGGCTCAAGTGCAGCGGATCGATTCATGATTGTATTCAACGAAGCTGTAGTGGTTCCTGTAACTTTTACTGGTATTTCTGCCAACCGAAAAACAGATGGTACTATTGCCGTAGAGTGGAAATCTGAAAATGAAATAAATATTCAGTCCTACGAATTACAACACAGCGACGATAGCAGGAACTTTACAAATCTTACCAGTAAAGCACCGGCTAATTATAACCTTACAGTGGGAACATACAACTACATAGATGTGACGCCTGGAAACGGAAATAATTATTATCGTGTGAAGGCAATTAGTGAAAATGGTTCATTTCAGTACAGTGCCGTAGTTAAAGTAAGCCCGGCAAAAATGTATCCCCAGGTGCAGGTTTATCCGAACCCGGTAAGTGATAAGAAAATGAACGTTCAATTTACAAACCAGGAAAAAGGAGTATATAATTTGCAGGTTACAAATGAACAGGGTCAAATAATTTTATCTACCGCTGTGCAGGTAAATGCAGATGTTTCAACCAATACTGTAATGTTGCCTTCAACTATTACAACTGGACATTATAACCTTCTTATAATAAAGCCTGATGGAACAAAATCCAATCAGAAATTAATAGTCAGGTAATCTTATTTAATGCTTTAAAGTTCAATACCTCTTTTTCACCAAAGAGGTATTTTTTATTTAATTCCTGCGGCATAACCGTTGATAAATTTATTTTTGCTTTTTTCATAACACGATTTTTAAGCAATTTTGCAAGGTTATGCAGGACATTGAACCATTTTTTAACTGGCGGCATCTCTATACAGCTGAGGAAGATAAGCTGTCACCGTTCTATGGCCGGGAGTATAACGAGTTCGAGTACACGCAAACCGTATATAACTTTTATATACACCCTCAATGGGATGATTTTGGATCGCGTACACTTTATTTGAAGCTGCTATACGCAGATTATGAAATGCAATTTGCTATTATTGAATTGCTGGGTGAATGGAACGACGCCATCGAAAATGATATTATGACGTTGCGGAGAGAAGTCACTGATAATTTATACCGCAAGGGAATTGTAAAATTTATTCTTATTTGTGAAAACGTCCTCAATTTTCATAGCAGCGATGATAGTTATTACCAAGACTGGCATGAGCAACTGGAAGATGATAATGGCTGGATAGTCATCGTGGATATGCCGGAGCAGAGCCAATATGATTTTCGACGTGCCCGCCTGACGCACTACCTTACTTTCCTGGATATGCCCCAGTGGCGGACGCTAAAGCCGGAAGTTGTATTCCAGGCCATAGACAATGAAATGATGAAACGTTTAGCCTAATCCACCATTTTCAACGTAATTATAACTCAAAAATATTTCTTTTGGCACGCATGCCTTATTTTTGCATTGCAAATTTTTGCATCAACAACACTCGCTTATGACCTGGAAGCATTTTTTCTCATCTTCTCTCGGAAAAAAATATACAATGGCCCTCACCGGCTTTTTCCTGATTACTTTTCTAGTTGTTCATTGCTTTATAAATGCAATGATTTTTTTTGATGATGGGGGAGAGACTTTTAACCACTGGGGTCACTTTATGGGAAGCAACCTTATTGTACGTACGATGGAGTTAGGGCTATTTGCATTTCTAATCCTGCATATTATTCAAGGTCTTATATTATGGAAGCAAAACCGTTCGGCTCGCCCTGTGGGATATGCTGTAACTAAACCGTATAAAAACAGTACCTGGTACAGCCGGAGTATGGGACTATTAGGTACCCTCATATTGATGTTTTTAATTCTTCACCTGTATCATTTTTGGTTGCCTTCCCGCTTTGGAGGTATGGTAAATATTAAACCCCTCCAAACAACAACCCTGACCGGTTATTCAAACCAGGAAGCTCATAATTTGTATAAAGCAATGCTGGATGTTTTTCAAAACCCTGTGGTGGTGCTGGTGTATGTCCTGGGCGTATTTTCACTTTGCTGGCACCTGCTTCATGGGTTTCAAAGTGCCTTCCAGACATTGGGAATAAATCATAAAAGATATACACCCATATTGAAAGGTTTGGGAGTTGCTTATTCTATAATTATTTGTGTATTGTTTGCGCTTATGCCCATTTCGATTTATTTCGGCTGGATAGGCTGATAGATTTTCTATTTAAGCATAACCATACATATTAAAATATAAAACGCTTATGGTATTAGACGCTAAAATTCCGGAAGGAGAACTGGAAAAAAAATGGGAGGATTATAAAGGTCATGTCAAATTAGTCAATCCATCCAATAAGCGCAAGCTCGAGGTGATTGTAATTGGTACCGGCCTGGCTGGTGCCTCTGCGGCTGCTTCCCTGGGCGAGCTCGGATATAAAGTAAAAGCCTTTTGCTTCCAGGATAGCCCACGTCGTGCCCATAGCATAGCAGCACAGGGTGGTATAAATGCCGCTAAAAATTACCAGAACGATGGTGATTCAGTTTTCCGCTTATTTTATGATACAGTAAAAGGGGGAGATTACCGGTCCCGTGAAGCTAATGTTTACCGCTTAGCAGAAGTTAGTGCAAGTATTATTGACCAGTGCGTAGCCCAGGGTGTGCCTTTTGCACGTGAATATGGTGGTTTGCTGAGCAACCGTTCTTTTGGCGGGACCCAGGTGCAACGTACCTTTTATGCTGCCGGGCAAACCGGGCAACAATTATTACTAGGGGCTTATAGTGCCCTGGAAAGGCAGGTAGCTTTGGGAAATGTAGATATGTATAGCCGGCATGAAATGCTGGATGTGGTGGTTATAGATGGAAAGGCGAGGGGTATTATAGCCCGGAACCTTATAACGGGAGAATTAGAGCGCTATTTCGGGCATGCGGTACTGTTATGCAGTGGTGGCTATGGCAATGTATTTTATTTAAGCACCAACGCTATGGGTAGCAATGTAACGGCTGCCTGGAAAGCACATAAGAAAGGCGCTTATTTTGCTAATCCTTGTTTTACGCAAATTCATCCTACCTGTATTCCTGTAAGTGGGGATCATCAGAGTAAGCTCACGCTGATGAGTGAAAGCCTTCGTAATGATGGCCGCATCTGGGTGCCTATAGATTTAGAGGATAAACGCAAGCCGGTAGAAATACCGGAAAGTGAAAGAGATTATTACCTGGAGCGCCGTTATCCTGCCTTCGGAAACCTGGTACCCCGGGATGTGGCATCCCGTGCTGCCAAAGAACGTTGTGACGCGGGTTACGGTGTCGGCACCACGAAGATGGCTGTCTACCTTGATTTTAAGGATGCAATCATGCGGTATGGAAAAATAGAAGCTGGCAAAACAGGCAATGAAGAAGCTGAAGAAAATACACTGTGGCAGCTGGGCAGAAATGTTGTAGAAGAAAAATATGGTAACCTTTTTGAAATGTATGAGAAGATTACCGGGGAGAATCCATACCAGACTCCCATGCGTATTTATCCTGCCGTGCACTATACCATGGGTGGCCTTTGGGTAGATTATGAATTACAAACTACTGTTCATGGTTTGTATTCCCTCGGGGAGGCCAACTTCAGTGACCATGGCGCAAACCGCCTGGGGGCTTCGGCACTTATGCAGGGCCTGGCTGATGGGTATTTTGTTATTCCCTATACTTTAGGTAATTACCTGGCAGAAGAAATACGAACTGCGCCTATCCCTACCAGTCACCCTTCATTTGAAGAAGCGGAAATTTCGGTAAATGAGCGGCTCGTGCATTTCATGAATATTAAAGGCACACAGTCAGTAGAAAGTTTTCACAAAAGGCTGGGAAAAATTATGTGGGATAAATGTGGTATGGCCCGCAATGCTGAAGGATTAAAATCTGCCATAGAAGAAATTAGGGCACTGAAAGCTTCTTTCTGGAGCGATGTGAAAGTGCCCGGGGAAATAAAAGAATTAAACGCAGAACTTGATAAAGCCGGCCGGGTAGCTGATTTTATAGAACTGGGTGAGTTGATGTGTATAGACGCCCTGGACAGGAATGAGAGCTGTGGAGGGCATTTTCGTGAAGAGAGCCAGACGGCGGAAGGGGAGGCCCTGCGGGATGATGAAAACTACAGCTACGTTGCAGCCTGGGAACATGAGGGCGACGGCTCCTGGAAACTTTATAAAGAAAAACTACATTTTGATATTGTGAAACCTACACAGCGTAGTTATAAATAGTCTATAGAAAATAGGAATTATCGCGTTTAGGCGGAACCGAAAAAAAATTATCATGGAACATTACAATATGAATCTCACCCTGAAAGTGTGGCGGCAGAAAAACCAGAAGGCTAAGGGTAAATTGGAAACCTTCCCGGTAAAGAATATTTCCTCGGAAATGAGTTTCCTGGAAATGTTTGATGTGCTTAACGAGAGTTTAATACAGGAAGGTAAGGAACCGATAGCTTTTGATCATGATTGCCGCGAAGGTATTTGCGGTGCCTGCAGCATGTATATTGACGGGCAACCTCATGGGCCCTGGCAGCAAAACACGACCTGCCAGCTACATATGCGTGCCTTTAAAGATGGAGATACAATCGTTGTAGAACCCTGGCGCAGCAAGGCTTTCCCGGTGATAAAAGATTTAGTTGTTGATCGCTCAGCATTTGACAGGATTATCCAGGCGGGTGGTTTCATAAGTGTAAATACAGGTAATGCCGTTGATGCTAACGCCATACCTATTGATAAGAAGGATGCAGATGAGGCATTTTCTGCAGCTGCCTGTATAGGCTGTGGTGCTTGTGTGGCTGCATGCAAAAATGGTAGTGCTATGTTATTTACCGCTGCAAAGGTCTCCCAGCTTTCTCTGTTGCCCCAGGGCGAACCGGAAGAAGATACCCGTGTAATTAATATGGTGGTGCAGATGGACAAAGAAGGATTTGGTAACTGTACCAATACCTACGCTTGTGAAGCAGAATGCCCGAAAGGTATATCAGTAGCCCATATAGCCCGTATGAACAGGCAATACCTGGGTGCCGGCCTGGATAGCGATTCCTGAGAATAAAAAAATTTAACTCGACCTTCCACCTTGTGGAAGGTTTTTTTTGCAGCATATCAACCCATTCAGCAATCTTATAAATGCTAATTTTAAGAAATTACCGTTATCAAAGGGTTGACAAAACACATATTATATCTTACCATTTCCCTGCTTTCCTGTAGCCTTGCCGCCATAGCGCAGCAGCCCCAGGTATCAAACCTACGTGCCCGCTGGGTAAATACAAAATCATCTCCCCAGGCATTAGATACTTTTAGTATTGCCCCAAACACATTCGTTGCTGATGGCGTAAGCCCGGAATTTTATGATCTGGATGAAGTAAATGCCCGCATTACCTGGAAAACCACACAAATACCTGATTCCGTTTTTGTTCACTTCCGCGTATTTCCCTTCCGGTTAAACGCCGTACGCCGACATATGAATTATGATAGTATTCGCTATAATTTCCTGGCGGAAGAGGCCGTAAAAAAACGCACGGGGGATAATGCTGCTAACCCATTTATTAATTTTGGTGGCGTTGAAGCAGAAGGTAGCTTTGGCCGTTCATTATCTTTTGGCAATAGCCAGGATGCAGTTGTAAACAGCACTATGAATCTTCAACTCCACGGCTATATTGGAGATAGCCTGGAACTTACGGCTGCTATTACTGACAATAATATTCCTATTCAGCCGGAAGGAAATACCCAGGATCTCCGGGACTTTGACCGCATCTATATGCAGGTGAAAAAAAAGAGCTGGCAGGCAAATTTTGGAGATATAGACATCCGGGAAAGTAAAACGTATTTTTTGAAATTTTATAAACGGCTCCAGGGCATTTCATTCCTGTCTGATAATCGCCTGGGAAAAAATATTTCAAGTTCCCTATTAGCCAGTGGCGCCATTGCTAAGGGAAAATTTACACGGAATATTCTCACACCCCTGGAAGGGAACCAGGGCCCCTATAGGCTAACCGGTGCCAGCAATGAACTTTATTTTATTGTATTGGCCGGTACAGAACGTGTTTTTATGGATGGTGAATTGTTACAAAGAGGGGAAGAGAATGATTACATTATTAATTATAATACAGCAGAAGTAACGTTTACGCCTAAACGACCTGTAAATAAAGACAAGCGCATACAGGTTGAGTTTGAATATGCAGACAGGAATTACCTGAATTCGCAGTTTTATGTAAGTGAAGAAATAAATTATAAAAATAAACTACTGGTAAATGCCGGCGTGTATTCCGGTACAGATGCCAAGAATTCTACCATTGATCAAAGCCTGGATATAAAGCAAAAGCAATTCCTGTCAGATATAGGTGATAGCGTTCAGCTTGGCTATTACCAAAATGCCATTCGGGACAGTTTCTCCCTGGGCAAAATTCTTTACCGGAAGACGGATACCCTGGTAAACTTTTTCCATGACAGTGTTTTTGTACAGTCTTCTTCACCGACTGATATTTTATATAACCTCGGATTTACTTACCTGGGTACAGGAAAAGGTAATTACCGTCAATTGCTGAATGGCAGCAATGGTAAGGTTTTCCAATGGGTGGCACCGGTTGCCGGAATTCCCCAAGGAGACTGGGAGCCGGTAAGCCTTTTGGTAACGCCAAAACAACTGCAGGTATTTACGCTGGCGGCGGAATACCTGATTAACCCTAAAACATCTTTCAAAGCTGAAGGTGCTTTGAGCAATTATGATGTAAATCTTTTTTCAGCAAAAGATAAAACCAACGATGTTGGATATGCCGGGAGGGTTGGGCTTGTGAAAGAATTTAAAAGAAAAATAGGCAGCCGGCAATGGTACAATTTTACATTAAGCCTCGGCCATGAATATGTGCAGAAACAATTTAAACCCCTGGAACGCTTACGTAATGTAGAATTTCTCCGGGATTGGTCACTACCCTATGATATTGCAGCAGCGGATGAAAATATCAGCCAGGCATCTATCTCAGTTTTTGACAGTAGTACCAATCGTTTATTATATAATTTTACAAGGTACAACCGGAGCGACGGATATACCGGGCTGAGGCACGTTGCAGAACAATATACTTCCTGGAAAAAATTAATACTGTCCAATCGTGTGAGCTATACGACTATAAACAGTAGCTTCCAGTCCGGAAGTTTTCTTCGGCCAACGCTGGAGGTGAAAAAAACTTTTCCTTTCCTGCGTTTAGTAGAGGGCGGGTTTAAATACACCGGCGAGTATAACCGCTTATTGTTAAAGCAATATGATACGCTGTCCCCACTTAGTTTTGCTTTTAATAAATACGAGGTATTTATAAACTCCAACCCGGCCCTGCCAAATAAATATGGTATATCGTGGTATTACCGGAATGATTTATTACCGCAAGGCAACCAGCTGAAAGCGGCGGATGAAAGCCAAAACTACAATGTATTTACAGAGTTACTGAAGAATGAAAAACACCAGGTAAAACTAACGGCGACGTACAGACGATTAACGATTCTAAACTCAGGCTTAAGCCGCCAGCGCCCCGATGATAACTTATTGGGCAGGGTAGAATATTATATAAATGAGTGGAAAGGCTTTCTTAATGGTAATGTTTTATATGAGATTGGTAGCGGGCAGGAACAGAAAAGGGAATACACTTACATTGAAGTGCCGGCAGGGCAGGGGGCCTATACCTGGAACGATTATAATATGAATGGTATACCGGAGTTAAATGAATTTGAGCTGGCACTCTACCCGGATCAGAAAAAATATATCCGAATTTTTACTCCAGGTAGCCAGTATGTAAAAGCTAATTACTTACAATTTAATTACAGCCTGGTGCTGGATCCGAAAGCCCTCATGGCCACAGAACCCTCAGGTAAACTGAAAAAAATATTTTACCGTAGCAGTACGAGTTCTGCGCTCCAGGTAAGTAATAAGCAATTAGCCAACGGAGATTTTTTATTTAATCCCTTTGCCCGTAAACTGGCAGATACAACTTTACTTACCCTGAATTCATTTTTATCCAATACATATTTTTATAATCGCTCCAGCCCGCGGTGGGGCCTGGAACTTACCCATACTTTAAATGCCGGTAAAGCTTTATTGGCTTATGGAATTGAAAGCCGCCGTTTAAGCGGGCTGGTAAATAAGTTGCGGGTTAATTTTAACCGGAGCCTGGTTTCCAGTTATGTAATCCGGACGGGGCGCAACAGCCTGGCGACAACTGGGGATAAATTTGAAAACCGGAATTATAATATCAACATTTTTGCGGCAGAACCCACATTAACGTATACCTATAAATCTAACCTGCGGGCCAGTCTCGGTTACGCCTACACGCAGAAACAAAATGAAATAGATTCTTTGGAGAAATCAGTGATACATTCCCTTATTTCGGAAATTAAATACAGCCGCCTTTCCAGTGGCAGCATAACCGGGCGTTTTACGCTAAACCAGACTAATTTTTTCGCCTACCCCGGCGCCGCAAACAGTACAGTCGGGTATATTTTACTGGATGGACTATTACCTGGAAAAAATTATCTCTGGAACCTGGAATATACAAGGCGTCTCGGTGGCAACCTGGAATTGACTCTCCAATATGATGGCCGCAAACCAGGAAACACAAGAACTATTCACACGGGACGGGCTTCTGTACGGGCAATTTTTTAATAAAAAAAGCAGCCCGAAGACTGCCTTTTATAAAACATAATGGGTATTTATGAATTAACCGAAGAGGCCACCTTTTTTCAAAGGCCTGTAAGCTTCTCCCACTTTAAATCCATTATTGTAAACTTCGATTTTGTAATTGCCGGTAGCGAAATTTGAATTCTGCTTCCAGTCAAAACTTATCTGTTGTCTTTTAGCTTGAGTATAATTTACATCAAGTTTTTGGGTATAAGTTTTTTGCTGGCCATCACGAGTGCTGAAGGTACCGGAACCCAGGGCTTCAACTGCTACGGGTGAACCATCAGGAGCGGTTATGCAAACGAATATTTCTTTTTTACCACTTTCTGCCAGCATATTTTCATCCAGGTCAAAGCTGATGCGAAGTTTATCCACTCTTTTAGCCGTAGTGGTTTCTTTTTCGCGGCTGCCTTTTTCATCAATACCCGAAATACTGAAATTTGAAGCGTGTAGCGTAGAACCAACATTAATCATATCTTCTTTAGCCTTTATAACGACTGTGGCAGAATCGTAATCTTTTAAAGCACGATCACGCTGCTGAGATACAACGTATTTCTCTTGAACGAGCTGTACTTTTTGTCCTTGTAATACTTCAATCTGGGACCGGTAATTTTCCAGGTCGCCATTCAAGGATGAGATAAGTCGCTTGGCTTCTGCTAATTCAGCGGTAGTAGCATTCGACTTACTTAATAGTTGCTGAATACGCCCTTTTTTATCTTCGATGTCTTTATCACGTGCCGTAATCGTACTATCTTTTTTGCTGTTGGAAGTTTTCAGCATATCATACCGCATAGCGGCATCTTCCAGTTCTTTCTGTAATTCGTCCCGCTGGGTAGATGTAGATGCAATCACAGTTTCTTTCTGGGTTAGCGTTTCTTTTGTTTTATTTTTGTCGTAAATAATGTAACCCCATGTACCTAACAAAGCAACCACAAGAGCAATGGTTAAAATGGTGCTCATGTTATTTTTTTTCGCTCTTGAAGCGGTACTGGTGTTGGTTTCTGTTTTTGAGGATTGAGGATTCTCTGCCTCTGGATAGTTTTCGAAAGCCATAATATTTAGTTTTTACAATTTTTAAAAAAATCTTGAACTATTTCTAGAGGTAGAGGTAGAGGCTATAAATGAGGATATTTGTTTTAATAAATTTTCCAGCTATTTTCCAAAACTGTGCCAAATTAGATGCCAATATTAAATTATACCATAATACAAGCTAAGTTTATATATAAATATGAGTGTTGAAAAAATAATTGAGAGCTGGAAGAAGAATAAATTTAAAACTGTTTACTGGCTGGAGGGTGAAGAAGAATATTATATAGACCAGCTCGTAGACTTTGCGGAACATAAATTATTAACACCCGAAGAAGCCTCCTTTAACCTCACCGTATTTTATGGAAAAGATGCAGAATGGGCGGAAGTTCTGAATGCCTGTCGCCGTTACCCAATGTTTGCAGAAAAGCAGGTAGTCATTCTAAAAGAGGCCCAGCAAATGCGGGATTTGGAAAAACTGCAGGCTTATGTTGATGCACCCTTAAGTTCCACAATTTTTATAGGTGCCCATAAACATAAAACGCTGGATAAGCGTAAAGCCTTATATAAATCTTTGAAATCTTCCGCTGAAATTTTTACCAGTAATAAACTTAGAGATGATCACGTACCCGGTTGGATAGAGCAGTATGTGAAGGCGAAAGGAATGGTGGTCACACCTAAAACCCTTTCGTTGCTAAGTGAACACCTGGGAAATGATCTCAGCCGGATTACTAATGAAATTGAAAAACTGACAATAAACCTTGAGGGCCGGAAAAATATTTCGGAAGATGATATTGAGAAATATATCGGCATCAGTAAAGAATATAACGTCTTCGAATTGCAGGAAGCCCTCAGCAGTAAAGATTTATCCCGCTCCCTCCGCATCATAAATTATTTTCAGCTCAACCCAAAGGCTTTACCTATACATATGATTTTGCCTGCTCTATATGGACACTTCAGCAGAGTATATGCGGCGTATGGTATGAATGAAATGTCGCAAAAAGGATTGTTTTTCAATAATAGCCATGCCTTGCAACAGGCAAAAAAAACAATGGCAAATTATGGGTATGACGGAGTGGAAAAAATAATTTTATTATTGCATCACTATAACCTCCGTAGCATTGGAATAGGAGATACAGGAACGGAAGACGCCTCATTATTGAAAGAAATGGTTGTAAAAATTATGATGGGCTAAGTTGTTCCAGGAAAATACGGGCGGCTTCTTTGTCCCGGGCTATTTGTGTTTTCAGGGCCTCCAGGTTTTCGAATTTTTTTTCATTACGCAGGTATTTTTCAAGAGTTACCTTCAGCACCTTACCATAGATATCTTCGTTAAAATCAAACACGTGAATTTCTATCACACGGTTGCTGCCATCTACTGTGGGACGGATACCAATGTTCATTACGGCATTTAGTTGTAATTGCCCGTAGGCTACCCGTACAGCATAAACGCCATTTGCCGGCACCAGTTTTTTTTCATCATCCAGTTGCAGGTTAGCCGTGGGAAACCCCAGCGTACGACCTAATTGTTTGCCTCTGATGACTTCACCTTTAAAAGAATAAGAATAGCCCAGGTAATCTTTTGCGGTCTGCACATCGCCTTCCTTTAAGGCTTTTCTTATGCGTGTGGAACTTATGGCAGCATCATGAATCATCTGTGCCGGAATTTCCAGTACGCTATAACTATGTTTTTCGGATAACGCCCGGAGCAATTCAAAATCCCCTTCCCTGTTGTTCCCAAATTTGTGATCGTAACCCGTAATTATAGTATGCGGCTGAAAGCCTTTTACAAGAAATTCTTCAATATAATCTGTAGCAGAAAGTTTGGAAAATCGTTCATTAAATGGCACCTCAATGATATGCTTAATGCCGGCGGCAAAAATGATGGCATATTTTTCTTCGCGGGTATTTAATAGTTCCAGGGGTGTGCTCCTGTTTTTTAATACTTCTGAAGGATGGGGGTAGAATGTAATGAGCATGGGCGTTCCATTGATTTTATCTGCTTGAGTCACGACTTGCTGCAAAATTTTTTTATGCCCGGCATGAACGCCATCAAAGCTGCCAATAGTAATGACAGCGTTTTTGAATAGAGGTAAATGCTCAATATCTGTGAATAAGCCCATACAGGAGTACAAATGTAGTTGATAATTGAAAATGGATAATTCATCACATGCATTTAGTTTTGCAGCAGAAATTATTTTATGAGCTTATACAGTAAGAGGGGCGTATCTGCGCAAAAAGAAGAGGTGCACGCAGCGGTTCAGCACCTGGACCAGGGATTATATGCAAATGCATTTTGTAAAATTTACCCCGACTACATGGGTGGTGATGATGCTTTTGTTAATGTAATGCATGCAGATGGTGCCGGTACCAAAAGCATTTTGGCTTATTTGTACTGGAAAGAAACCGGCGATATTTCTGCCTGGAAAGGGATTGCCCAGGATGCCGTGGTAATGAACCTGGATGATTTGCTGTGTGTCGGAATATGTGATAATATTATTTTTAATTCTACCATAGATCGTAATAAAAACCTGATACCAGGCGAGGTACTGAGCACCATAATAAATGGTACAAAATCATTTTTTGATATGCTTTCCAGCCATAGTTTACATATCCATTTCCTGGGGGGAGAAACAGCTGATGTCGGTGATGTTGTCCGTACCGTTGCGGTGAATGGAACGATGGCAGCACGGTGGGCAAAAAACAGAATTATTAGTAATGATAAAATTCAGGCAGGTGATGTTATCGTTGGCCTGGCAAGTTTTGGACAAGCCAGTTACGAAGATGCTTATAACAGCGGGATTGGCAGCAATGGCCTTACAAGCGCCCGTCATGATGTGTTGGGTAAAAATTATGGCAAACAATACAGCGAATCCTTTGATCCTGCCCTTGAGGATGATGTTGTTTATATTGGGAAACATACATTAACCGATACCGTATATGTGCCCGGATTTGGGGACATGCTTATTGGAAAATTACTGCTGAGCCCGACCCGCACTTATGCTCCGCTTATGAAACAATTACTGGAGCAGCATTTTGAAAAAATTCATGGGTTGATTCATTGCAGTGGAGGCGGACAAACCAAATGCCTTAAATACCTGCCCGGGAATTTTAAAATAATAAAAGACAATCTTTTTACGGCACCGCCCGTATTTGATATCATAAAAGAAAACAGCGGAAGCAATTTCCGGGAAATGTTTGAAGTATTTAATATGGGCTGCCGCCTGGAAATTTATTGCGATGCAAACGACGCTTCTTTATTTACCCGGGCCGCTAATGCTTTTAAAATAGATGCGCAGGTTATCGGCAGGGTAGAAGCGTCCGATAAAAAAGAATTGGAAATCTCCTACAGCGGGGAAACTATACACTATTAAATATTTTTACAAGCTGGTAACTATATCAATAATTTTATCACCATTAGGGCTGTCCCAGCGAAAACGCACCGTATATCCATTGGGTATATCTGTCTTCAAACGAAAGGGAATTTTCAACGTATAATCTACTATCTGATCCTCTAAAGAGCCCCCAACTTTTTTCAGGAGTTTATCTTTGATGATAATTTCTTTACCGTTTTTATCATACACCCACACATTATTTTTACCACTCAGCACTTCCGCCATTGACGTGCCCGTAATGTAAGGCATTTCGATACTCAGGTAAGCATTTTGCGGTTTTACACGAATAGCAGTGTCTACCATGATTACAGCATTTTTTATATTCACTCCGTTACTTATTGCCATCGAAGCATCAGAAACAGGAATGACACGTGTGAGTTTTGAAACGGCAGCAGCTTCATTCGCCAGTGCGAGTGTGACGGGGAAGTATACACGCATTTGTTTTTTCGATTTCAGGTCATAGTATCGAATTTGTACGGTAAGCTGTTTTTCATACATCCATTCAGCAGGAATTTTAAGTTTCAAGGGTATTTCTTTCAACATAATTGCAGCGAAACCTGTTTTCTCATTAGCCTGGAGCATATTTACGGAAGGGGATAATAATTTCTTTGTGGGGGAAAGGTAGCTGACTTCTGCGGCGGGGTAAATTTTTTTACCGGCATCCTCTGTAAATCCTGAAGGAAGTTTTAGCGTGACTAAAAATTCTTTATTCACAGGGATACGGTTACGGGTAAGCGCCTTTCCATCTATGCTCACATCTACATATTTTGCATAAATGCCTTCATTAAAATATTGAATACCTGTGAGCGGCAAAACCCCATTGGTTTGTGCAATCAGTGCCAGGTTAGAAATAAATAAACAAAAAAGGATTCCGATATACTTCATAGGTAAATTGTTTGCTATGAAGATAATGGATAGTTAGAGAACAATCGATACAAGGCTTTGCTAATTAACGTGCGAAGCCTACCAGCTGGCTATTGTTCACTCACCACATAAGTGATGGGCTGGCTCACCCACGCCGTAACATTTTTACCGTTAACCGTTCCCGGTATCCACCTGGGTCCTTTTTTAATAAGGTCCACAGATTGCTCAGAAGTTTTAGTGCCAGCGTAGTCGGAAGTAGAAAATTCCGAAAGGTTGCCTTTTTCATCCACAAGAAATTTTACTAAAATCTTGTATGTGCCCGCTTTCCAGCCTTCATCAATTGGTGTAGAAGCGTTTAATTTTGTCTTCAAATAATTTAACCAGGCGGTTTTGCCACCAGGGAAGGAGGGTTGGGTGGCCTGGCTATTTTCATCAAGGTTAAGATAAATAGGATCTGACAACCTTAGATTTTTACCCAAATCATCAGGTACCCGCTGAGCCTTGAAATGAAATTTTGCAATTTCATTGCCATCTAATAAAGCGGTAATATGAGCATCGCCAATGGAGGTGACCTTCCAAATAAAATGTTGGCCTTCTGTTACTTCAATCTTTCCTTTATCAGTTATTAACTTGACTTTTAATACATCAATCTTCTTACCTGAAATGTAAACAGCATTATCAATACCTACATATACAATATAATCGGAGGCAGGTTTATCAGTAAAGTTATCGTCAATAAAACTAAACGCCTTTCCTTTAATTTCCATCATTCTTCCCGCTGCATCTTTAACCCTTACATTATCAAATACCATGTTGGTGCCTACTTGTATGCGATTCATCAAAGTATTTATTTTATACAGGCTATTACCATTTATTGTTGCCATTACTACATTCGGAAACCCTTTACCAGCAAAGTAAACTGTGGCATCTGAAAATTCAAAAGCCGGGCTACTCAGCATAATAGTTTTTAATTTTTCCAGGTCTTTAATATTTATTTTCGGACCAGCAATACCAGAGAGCATTATAATTGGATCATCTGCTGGATTATAGAGCGGTTTTTTTGCAGTATCAGGAGTGGCTTGAACTTGCTTAACTAAAATTTCATGGCTTACAGAAACAGTGTCTGTATTTGATTTCGGCGATATAACATTTTTTTCATCCCGAACAGAACCTACAGCGTTATGAGAATCATTAGTAGCACTGGTATTTTGTGCAGCAGCATAATTATCCAGTGCCTTTAATACATTTTTTGCAAAAGTTGTCCTCCCGTTTTCTGATGATAAATATTGTACATCTTTTTCATTACTCATATAACCTGCTTCAATTAAAACAGAAGGGCAGGTATTTTCCTGGAGCACCCAGATGCCAACCTGGCGTTGCATCGGGTTAGATTGTACAGGTAAAGAATAATTTTCTTGAAATACATTAATGATTGCAGAAGCAAATAATTTACTTTTAAAGCTATTCTTATAATTATCCTTTGCAACATATATCTCCATTCCAGATTTGTCGGTTTGCATTTTATTTTCCGTAGCCGCAGCATGTACAGATATAAATAAATCTGCACCGAACTTTACAGATAAAGCAGCTTTTTCTTTTGGCGTTTGATAAATATCTGATTCGCGGGTAAGATAAATTTGTATGGCCGGATTTATATTTAATGCTTTTATTGCTTTTGCCAATGCGAGATTCAGGTTTTTCTCCTGGAGGCCATTATCACTTACAGCACCATTATCCGTACCGCCATGGCCGGCGTCTACCACTACAATGAGCGGCTTGCCTTCAGTAATGGAAGAAACTAATAAAGGCTGTGTAGCCTTCAGGCTGAATGCAAAAAATGCCAGCGCAATTACTGGGATAACCAATAACCTGCTGAAATAATTTATCTGCGTTTTGTGTTGTTTACCAAGCATGGTAATGCGTCTTTTAATGGGCGAAAAAAAGAAATTGCTGGTGAGGGTAAAGTTTCTGCCGGGGTAAGTGGACTGAAGAATCATGTTTGCTAAAACACTACTGTCCCCATTTTCTACGGCTTTTTTGTCTGCAAGAAATTCGTGAACGAGATAGAGTTCATTCCGGATAAGCCAGAAGACAGGATTGCACCAGAAAAAAGAAAGTACAACATTAATAAATATTTTATCATGGCTGTGTTTTTCACGTACATGAATCATTTCATGCGTGAATATTTTCCGGCCCGTAGAACTGTCCAGGTCAATGGCATTGTTCCAGAAAATATTTTTAAAAAAAGAAAAAGGTGTGGCTTTATCATTGGTGTGGATGAGGGTGATGTCATCTATTTTCGTGTTGGGATGCCGGCGTTTCATCCAATAGATGCGGGCAATGGAACGTAGGAAAAACAGGATCAACCCCAGGCTGATTATACTCCAGGTAAGTGCCGCAATGGTAACTAAACTAAAAGAATTTTGATGTGACTGTATGATAACTTCTTCCATGTACGCATCAGGGCTGTTTACCACATTCAGCATTTGGATTAAACTGGTATTAGCGGGCTGCGTGGAACCTGGCACCTGGAATTTTAATAGGGGCAGTACCAATGAAAGCACAATAGCTGCAAGCAGGTAAAACCGGTTGTAAGCATGAAAAATTTTATTGCGTAAGAACAGCCAGTAATATCCGTAGAGAAAGGCGGAACAAATACTTACTTTTAAAAGATACCATGCAAATAAAATCATAAAATAAAATTGAAATGGGTGTGAACGATTATTTCTTCTTCAATTGTTTTAATAATAATTCCAATTCTTCTATACTCAGGTTATTCTCCTTTACCATGAAGGAAACTGCGTTACTGAAACTCCCTTCAAAATATCCTTTTACTAAGCTCCTGATGCTGCTTTTGCTGTAATTGTCTTTAGAGACCAAAGGCCTGTATTGATGCGTGCGGCCGAATACGGTAACACCCACAAATTCTTTTTCAACCAATATTTTTATTATGGTTGCTACCGTATTATTATGCGGTCTTGGTGGGGGAAGCGCTTCCAGTATTTCCCGCAGGAAGGCTTTGTCTAATTTCCAGATCACCTGCATAATTTGTTCTTCTGCCTTGGTTAATGCTTTCATTTCCGATGTTTAAAGATTAAAACTAAATAATTAGTTTAATAACTATAAATTTAGTTATCCACATTTTACAGAAATTATTTTTCTTATCCATAGGCATTGGGTTAATTTTGACCCTTACTAAAAATGAATCATGTCACAATCTATCATTGAACTAAGTCATGTAAATATTTACCAGGGCGAAAGCCTCGTACTGAGTGATGTTAATATTTCCGTAGATAAGGGAGAATTTGTTTACCTCGTAGGCAAAACGGGTACGGGCAAAAGCAGTTTACTGAAAACAATGTATGGTGACCTGGATCTAAGGGAAGGAGAGGGCTGGGTGGTGGGCCACAACTTAAAAGAACTCAACTGGAAAACGGTTCCTTTCCTGCGGCGGAACCTGGGTGTTGTTTTCCAGGATTTCCAGTTGCTAACAGACAGGAACGTAAACGAAAACCTGAAGTTTGTTTTGAAAGCAACCGGCTGGAAAGATGAGAAATTGATGGATGAAAAAATAGCGGATGTATTGGATAAGGTAAATTTAAAAACCAAAGGATTTAAAATGCCATTTGAATTGAGCGGTGGCGAACAGCAACGGATAGACGTAGCGCGGGCTTTGCTAAATTCCCCAAAACTGATACTGGCTGATGAGCCTACGGGCAACCTGGATCCTGAAACCAGTGATGAAATCATGCAACTGTTGTTTCATATCTGCCGCGACTTTAATACAACTATCGTAATGGCAACACATGATTACGTGGTCATTAATAAGTTCCCGGCACGTACCATTAAAACAGAAAGTGGAAAAGTCTGGGATAATGCTAGTGTAGCATCCTGATTATTGTTGCAGCATTATTCGCATTATTATAATTTTCTGCAAGGTATTTTTGCCTGGCAATTTTTTGCGTTTCTGAAAGTGGTATTTCGGATAAATGCTTTATATTTTCTTTGAATGATTCGGGCGTTTCTGCGAGGCTGCAAAAATCCTGAAGGCCCGTTTTTTTAACTGCGGGATCATTTACCAGACAATGTCTTCCATTGAAAAGCGCATTCAATATTTTTAATTTTACTCCCGTGGTATTGAAAGAAGGTAAAACATTTACCTGGGCATTGGAAATAAGGGCTGTCAGTTCTTCATCCGAAGGATTTGCCAGCAGCCTTGCCCTTTTGTTTTTTGAAACTACTTGTACGAGTGCTTTGCCAGGGTTTTTCCCCGCAATGATGAAATCTGCATTAAGTCCATTAAAAACATTATCCAACAACCAAACCACAGCTTTTTCATTTTCATTGATTGCAAGGTTGCCATGGTAAAGACAATAAGTGCCTGTGCCATCCGGGAAATTGCATATTTGCCAGGGAATGAAGGCTGGTATTACGGTAACCTCCGCCCCAGGGTTGAGTAATAATAAGGCTTCTTTGTCTGCTGTTGTAAGGGCAAGGTGTGGTACGAATGGCGCAATTTTTTTTTCATATATTAATAGCCTCCGGCTTTCCCGCTGAAAAAATAATTTCTTTAATGGCTGGCTTTCATTTTTTGCCAGGTTATTGTAATATATATTTTCCAGGTTGTGCATCCTCAGAACCGTCCTACGATTATCCAGGAAACCGCTTTGTAATAATGCTGTACAATGTATGCCTTCCAGCAAAACAGGAAAATCATCTTCGGCCAGGCGTTGCCGTAATACGTCGCTGGTCCGTGAAGCCACTATGTATGGCAGTTTGAGATGTAAGGGCAATACCTGCCTGGGGTAATAGGAAACTGTTTCACAAAATTGCTCCAGGTCAGGCGCTGGTTTCCGGTTTTTATAAAAACAGTGTAAGTGAATTTTTACCCCCGCATTGTGCAAAGCTTTTAGTTTATAAAAAACATCTATAACGCCACCATAATCTGCCGGTGAGGGAATTTCAAAGGAAATTATATGGAGGTATTTTTCTACCATAATTTATTATAAAATGCCAACAGTTTTTTTTCTTCTTCCTGCCAGCTTAAAATGGCAGCCGCTGACTTACAATGCTCGTGCATATTTTCCCAGGCTTCCGCATTGTCCAGGAGAAAACGGATACCGTTCGCCAGGGTTTCCGGACGGGTGTCATCAACCAGTTTTGCAATTTTATATTTTTTAATAATTTCTGCGTATACAGGATAGTTAACACAAACCTGCGGCAGCCCGGCATGAATATAATCGAAGAAGCGATTTGCCAATGAATAATAATTGCTTTTACTTTCTTTATCAAACAGGGTGATGCCTACCCAGGCTTTCCTGGTAAAAGATTTTAATTCTTCGGGCAATAACATGCCCTTAAAGATAATTTTATCCTGAAGCTTATTTTCGTTGACTATTTTCTGAGCCTGGCTCATGAAATTTCCATCACCACAAATAATAAGTTTTGCCTCTACCAGTCCCATAGCAGGTATCAGTGTCTCGAAACATCTCCCCTCATTTACAGCACCCTGGTATAAAATAAATTTCTCCCGGGGTGTGTCGGCATGTGGTTCATATACAGAAATACTGCGAATTACCTCATAGTGATAGCCATATAACTGTTGAAAAGTTTGAGCCAGGTACTCATTAACGGTATAGGCATGTTTAAAATGGGGTAGGGTATTTCGTTCAATAAACTTCCAGGCTTTATACCTTCCCGGACGGCTAACCACTTCTTTCATCTCGCAGAATAATTCATGGGCATCGTATATTCTTTTCCTGCCACGCAGAAGGGATACAAAATAACATGGCAGAATCGTGTCCAGGTCAATGGCACAGATGCCATCTACTCTTGCAAACAGTAGAAAGAAAAACAACCGCAGGTTAAATTCTGCATAAAACAGGAAACCTTTATTGAAAAAACAAGTTAGGCGTATTTGCTTAAATGATTTTTTTTCCAGGACAGGGGAGGCTCGTAATTTCCTCCCGATTAACGTTACCGCATACCCGTTATTCGCCAGGCTGCTGCAGATGCGGTTCATACGCTGATCATAGCTCAGGTCATTCGTAACCGTAAAAAATAGCCGTGGTAGATTATGATTAATGGGCAATACAAGGGGATTAATGTGAAGAAGCTGAGCGGTATATTTTTTCAATTATTTCTACGGTCTTCATGCCTTCGAGTGCACTGGCAAACTCATGACCTGGCTCTTGCAGCGCTTTTACCAGGTTATCATAAACCGCATCGTGGTTACTCATAGAACCGCGATAAAAACCATACGCATTGGCAGGTTTTCCGCCCGGTAAGTCAGGAATCTTTTCACCATCCAGGCATTGATATTCTAATTCATTAAGGTATTCGCCACCAATTTTTACGGTACCTTTTTCTCCGAAAATGGTGAAAGAACCTTCCATATTTTTTTCAAAACTATTCACTGTATAATTTAATGTGCCAATAGCGCCACCCAACATCTCTATCAGGGCAATGCCTGTATCTTCTGTTTCAATAAGCGGGTGTTCAAAATTGCGAATGAGAGATTTTACGGCCTTCACATCTCCCAGTAACCAGTAAAGTAAATCTATAAAATGACTGAACTGGGTGAATAAAGCACCGCCATCCATAGCATGCGTTCCCTTCCAGGTATTTGCATAATATTCCGGGGGACGGTTCCAGAAACCATTTATCTGGAAAGAAAGAATGTTGCCCAGCTTATCTTCTGTCAGTAATTTTTTCACTGCCATTACCGGGGGGTTATACCTGTTTTGTTTAACCACGAAGAGATGGGTGCCGGACTCATTAGAAGCAGCAATCATATCCCTGGCATCCTGCACACTGGTACTTAATGGTTTTTCGCAAAGCACGTGCATTCCGGCTTTCAGGCTGGCAATGGTATGTGGCGCATGCAGCCCGTTTGGCGTGCATATTGAAACAATATTTACCCCGGTTTCATTTAGCAGCAATTCTTCATGGCTGGCATACACTCTGGCTCCGTACTTTTCTGCTAGCTCCCAGGCAGCTTCTTCATTTATATCACACACGGCAGCAAGATCCCCATGGCGAGCCATTTGTTCTGCATGCCTGCCGGCAATCCGGCCACAGCCAATGATGGCAAATGTTGGTTTCATGCATCAAAGGTCAAAAAAAATAAGTAATGAATTAAATTTTTCCGAGCGTCTGCCATCGCATGCGGTAAGCTTGCATGGCGGTGAAGCCAAGTTTTTTCAAGAGCCGGTAATTGGCAACCAGTCCTACCGCAGCACCAATAACGGGAATCAGTTGTGCCATTTTAGCGAGGTCAATATAATCGCGGTACTCCTGTTGCAGGCTTCGCCAATCATATTCGTGAATGTCTTCCGGAAGGGATTGCAACGTTTTATCCCAATCTTCCATAAGCAGAAAAGTTTCCTTCCGTTTTTCATCGCTACAAAAAGCGAGCAGAAAAATGTGTAGGATATACAGCCTTTCACGGTAATCTTTTACGTCAAAGCCATATGTGGTGGCAATATCGAACAGCATCTTTAATTTTATCCCCAGCAGTAAAGGGAAATCTGCAAAGCCCATCAAGATGCCACCTGCACCTGTTATGCCACCTTCTAATCCCCCGGTTCTTTTATAAATAGTAATTTTTTTCTCTACTTCAATTTCTATTTCTTCCAGGGAGGATTGTGTTTTAAGTTTCCCGGTTGTCCATCCGGCACCAAACAACACCGTCCTAATCATTTGTTTTATGGCTGAAGTTATAGCCTGGTGCACCTTTTCCGGTATATACCCGTTTATTTTAGTCTGAAGTTTTTTTGCCAGTTTATTAATTCTACCGGGCTTTTTCAGCATTTCGAATTTCCAGCGATTTAGTTCCTCTAAAATTGTTTGCCTGTAAATGGTAGATGTTGCACTCATGAATGATGAAGATAACTTTGATTACCGTTATAAAATTGGCTAAATCTAAGTAGAATATATTTTTCAACATACGTGAATAAATATTTAAAAATAACCTCATTCACAGACCTTTGTAAGGGATTTTATAGTACTTTTGCACCCACTTATAAAAAGATAAAACAAGAAGTTTTAAAAAAACAACGTAAATGCCTTATTTAACAATCGAAAAAAAAGCAAATATATTCACTACGCATGGTGGATCTGCTGCAAATACCGGCTCTATAGAAGGCCAGGTAGCATTGCTTACTGAAAGAATTAACCACATCTCCGGACATTTGAAGGTAAACAAGAAAGACTTTTCTTCCCAGAGAGGGCTTATGATGATGGTAGGAAAGCGTAAGCGCCTGCTCACATACCTTAGCAAGCACAATCTTTCCGGCTACAGAGCTTTAATTGAAAAATTAGGTCTCCGTAAATAATCAAAACGCCACTATGTAAATATTTATATTCCCAACTGTTTTTTACTGTTGGGAATTATTTGTTTTACATACAACCTTCATCAGGGCATAACCTGCCCGCCAAATTTTTTAAATGTCATTATTCCAACCAAAAACAGTAAGCTTCGACGTAGGTGGCGGCCGTATGGTAACCATAGAAACCGGGAAACTTGCCCGCCAGGCAGATGGTTCTGTAACCGTTCGCCAGGGTAATTGTATTCTCCTGGCCACAGTTGTAGCGAATAAAGAGCCTAAAGCTGGTCAATCATTTTTTCCGCTATCGGTAGATTACCAGGAAAAATTTGGTTCTGCCGGTCGTATCCCCGGTTCCTTTTTTAAGCGTGAAGCCCGATTAAATGATTATGAAATTCTTACTTCCCGACTTATAGATCGTGCTCTTAGGCCACTATTTCCGGAAGATTATCTTTGTGAAGTACAGGTACTTGTGTCGCTTATTTCAAGTGATGATGAAGTTATGCCGGATTCTCTTGCCTGCCTTGCTGCATCCGCTGCATTGGCAGTTTCAGACATTCCCATCCAGGAAATTATCAGCGAAGTACGCATTGGGCGTGTAAATGGTGAGATGGTAGTGAACCCAACCCGTTCTCAATTAAAAGAATCTGACCTGGAATTTATTATCGCCGCTACTGACAGAAATATTATGATGGTGGAAGGTGAAAGTAAAGAGTGCCAGGAAGAAGATTTAATCAAAGCAATTGAAATGGCGCATGAAGCCATCAAAATACAGGTAAAAGCACAACAGGATTTACGTGACCTGGTGGGCAGCATGGAAAAAAGAGATTATACCAAACCTTATCGTAATGAAGAACTGAACGATAAAATAACAGCTTTTGCCCGAGATAAAATGCATACCATTGCTTCCACTCCTTCCGCCAAGCACGACAGGAGCGAATCATTTTCCAACCTCAAGAAAGAAGTTAAAGAATTTTTAGGTGATGAATTGCCGGATGAAGACAAGCCGTTGGTAGATCATTATTTCGGAGATCTTCAATATTATGTTGTGAGAGATATGATACTGGATACCCGCATCAGGTTAGATGGCCGTGCGACGGACCAGGTACGGGAACTTGCTATGGAAATAGACATTTTGCCGACACCCCACGGTTCTGCATTATTTACCCGCGGTGAAACACAATCACTTACCACAGTTACTTTAGGAACTCCATTAGATGAACTATTAGTAGAGAGTGCTCATAAATCAGACTACACGAAGTTTATATTACATTATAATTTCCCCCCGTTTTCTACTGGTGAAGTAAAAATGATGCGTGGAGTTGGACGCCGCGAGGTGGGCCATGGTAACCTGGCGATGCGTTCTCTTCGTCAAATGATGCCGGGTTCGGAATATCCTTACACCGTAAGAGTCGTAAGTGATATCCTGGAAAGTAATGGTTCTTCTTCTATGGCAACGGTTTGTGCCGGGTCCCTTGCTTTGATGGATGCGGGTGTTCCACTGCGTAAGCATTTAAGTGGTGTTGCTATGGGACTGATTAAGAAAGATGAAAAATTTGCTATTCTTACTGATATCCTGGGTGATGAAGATCATTTAGGTGATATGGACTTTAAAGTTACCGGTACCCGCGATGGTATCTGCGGTGTGCAGATGGATATTAAAGTAGATGGCCTAAGTATGGATATCATGCGTGCTGCCCTGGAGCAGGCCCGCGTAGGCAGGTTACAAATCCTGGATGCCATGCACAATTGTATGGCGCATGCACGTGAAGATGTGAAGCCCCATGCACCTAGAATGGTTAAGATTGTTATTGACAAAGAATATATTGGTGCCGTAATCGGGCCCGGTGGTAAAGTGATACAGGAAATACAGCGTGAAACAGGTGCTACCATCAATATTGAAGAAGTAAATAACCAGGGTGAAGTAAGTATTTTCAGTAAAGAAAAAGCTGGCCTTGATAAAGCCCTTGCCTGGATAAACGGACTTGTTGCCGTACCGGTTATTGGTGATGTTTATGAAGGAACAGTGAAAGGAATTAAGGAATTTGGCGCTTTTGTAGAATTCCTGCCGAAGAAAGAAGGTTTACTTCACATCAGTGAAATTTCCTGGAAGCGCCTGGAAACTATGGATGGCATTTTTAAAGAAGGCGATAAGGTAAAAGTGAAATTGCTGGATGTGGACCCACGTACAGGTAAATTTAAACTGAGCCGCAAAGCTTTGATGCCAAAGCCTGAGCAACAGCAAAGGCCCCAGCAGTCTGGCGATGATCAGCGCAATAATAATTAATGTAGTAACATATTTTTAAAGCCGTTCTATCCTGGACGGCTTTTTTTATGGATAAATGTTTTGAGTATGCCTTCTAAAACCATTCGAATTTTATTTACTGCAAAAAAAGAGCAGGCAGAGATTATTAATGCTTTGCTCATGTCAGTGGATTGTCTCGGGCTGGAAGAATCCATATCAGGCACCTACGAGGTTTTCTTCTCGGAAGCGCATTTCGATAAAGATTTTGTGAATGAAGTTTTTATCAGCCAGCAAGTTGATTACAGGCTGTCTGAAATTAAAGATCAAAATTGGAACAGCATCTGGGAGGAAAGTTTTTTGCCCGTTATAGTGGGCGACTATGTTGCCATCCGTGCCGCCTTTCATGAAGAAATAAAAAACGTGAAGCACGACATTATCATTCATCCACGAATGAGTTTCGGAACGGGCCATCATGCCACTACCTGGTTGATGATGGATGCAATGCAACAATTAAATTTTGAGAGAAAAGTAGTACAGGATTATGGTACAGGTACCGGCATCCTTTCTATTCTGGCAGAAAAAGAAGGTGCGGCATCTATCCTGGCCATTGACAATGATCCACAATGCATTCTTAATGCCGGGGAAAATATTATTTTAAATACCTGCGAAAAAATTACACTCCATTTAGGAGAAAAGCCAGGCTTACAAAATTCATGTGATATCATGTTAGCAAACATTAATAAAAATATTTTAATTAAGAACATGGATGAAATTCTAAGTGCAACCCGAAAGGGTGGCAGCGTGCTTTTAAGTGGATTACTGGAAGGAGATGAAGAACAAATGCGTGCTGCTTTAAAAACTCATTCTATCGAAAATTTGCAGATTAGGAAAATGGAAGGTTGGATTAGCATATTGCTTAATTCTACCTGGCTTTAAGGTTTTATTGGTAAAGCCCCGGTAATTTTTCCGTATTTTTGTTTCCTTCAACTCAGCTAAAGAAAAACATGAAAGAACTTCTTCTTATCATAATGGCTTATTTAATTGGTTCTATTCCCACAGCTTTATTGATCAGCAGAAAATTTTTTGGTATTGACATCAGGGATTATGGCAGCGGCAATATGGGTGCAACAAATACCTTCCGGGTGTTGGGTAGCCGTTATGGTACTATGGTGATGATTTTCGATATTATGAAAGGCATTACAGCAGTAGCACTTTATACATTTATTCCATTTTATCTCCGCCATGAGCTGGAACGCACGAATTTTATGATTGGCCTTGGCTTGGCAGCCGTTATGGGACACGTTCTCCCTGTCTTCGCAAATTTCAGAGGAGGAAAAGGCGTTGCCACATTGTTCGGAATGATCCTGGCTATTCAACCTATAGTTGCCATCAGTTGTGTCGGAGTATTTCTTTTTGTACTGTACCTTACCCGCTACGTTTCTCTCAGTTCTATATTGGGAGCTATTATGCTTCCTATTTGTGTATTGTGGATTTGGAATGAAAGTGAAGTGCTTTATCGTGTCTTTGCCCTTCTTGTTGCCATAATGGTGGTACTTACACATCAGAAAAATATTAGCCGCATCCTCCGTGGTGTAGAAAGCCGGATCCCTATTTTCAAAGGAAGAGACAGGCGCCGAAATCGTCGAAATGATGATGACTAATTCCTTTTCGAAATCTTAATTCATTTTTCCTTGCCATTCTTTGGTATGGCAATTGATTCATGCTATATAAAAATTTTAATATCATGAAAAAATTATTAGCCATACTCAGTTTCCCGGTTATCCTCATGAGTTGTAGCACCAATGCCGTTACTGGCAGAAAGCAACTTCAGCTATTCCCGGAATCTACTTTGGAAGCCGAAGCCGTTTCTCAATATCAAAGTTTTCTTAGTGAAAATAAAGTTGTAACCAGCAATAACAGCAGGGATGCAGAAATGGTCCGCCGTGTGGGGAGTCGCCTGGCCACCGCCATTACATCCTATTACAAGAAAAATAACCAGGTAGATCTCAGCAATTACAAATGGGAGTTTAACCTGGTAGATAATAAAGAAGTGAATGCCTGGTGTATGCCCGGTGGCAAAGTAGTCGTATATACCGGCCTCTTACCCATCACCCAAAACGAAGCTGCGCTTGCAGTTGTATTGGGCCATGAAATTACCCACGCCATTGCCCAGCATGGTAATGAGCGTATGAGCCAGGTAGCATTAGCACAAGGTCTACAGGTGGCAGGAAATATATTTACGCAAAATAGTCAGCAGGCAAATTCCATATTTAATAATGTATTTGGGCCAGCAGCCTCAGTGGGCGTAATACTTCCAAATTCCCGTAACCAGGAATATGAAGCTGATAAATTTGGATTAATATTTACAGCCCTTGCCGGATATAACCCAAGAGAAGCAATCCCTTTCTGGGAGCGTATGGCGAGTGCAGGTTCCGGCAATAAACCCCCTGAATTTTTATCCTCTCACCCTTCTGATGATAATCGTATTGCCCGCATTCAATCTTATATGCCAGAGGCGCTTAAGTATTATAAACCTAGATAAAATATTTAGAATAATCGTTAAAACCCCGGTCGCCACCGGGGTTTTTTGTTAGAAGTAACTATAGTTACTGTATTTTTCGTATTTTTGCAGCCCGTATTTGCCCTATTCTTACATTTTTTCACCTTAAATGCTTTTTTTCTATGGCTTTAGAAACGATTCTTGAAAAATTACAATTGAAAGATGAAAAAAATATCCTGGTTCAGGGCTTACCTTCCTCTCTTGAAAAACAATTTTTAAAGCTCTCGTTTTGCAAAAGTGTTACACCTCTTTTGAGGTCACGGAAAATAGACCTGGCGCTGGTTTTTGCCATTAGCAGGAAACAACTTTGCGAAATTTTGACGGATGTAGTTCCAGCCTTGCATGCAGATGCGAAATTGTGGGTTGCCTATCCGAAATTATCATCTAAAATTGCCAGCGACCTCAGCCGGGATGAAAATTGGTGCATGATGGAGGAAAGGAAATTTACTTCAGTGCGCCAGATAGCCCTGGACAATGTCTGGACGGCTATGCGTTTTAAAGGCGTGGAGGTAGACGTAAAGGCAATGCCCAAAAAAGAATTATCTCCCCTGATTAATATGGATAGCCGCCATGTAGCGGTGCCGGAGGAAGTAAAAGTTCTGTTTAAGAAAAATCGCCCTGCAGGTGTATTTTTTGACAGCCTTTCGTTCTCCAATAAGAAGGAATATGTAGAATGGATTGAGGGAGCCAAAAAAGTGGATACCAAAACCCGCCGCCTGGATGCTTTTATGGAAAAGCTAACCGAAGGAAAGAAAAATCCCTCCGCTAAATAATTATTTAAATATTACTGTTCCCATTTCTTTCGTGATTTCCTGTTCCATTTTCTTTAGGTGCTGATGCGTCTGTAGAAATATGAATTGCGCATCAGATCCTTTTGCTATTTCAAGATCTGCCTGGTTCTGTTCTATTAATTTTTTTATTTTCCGCAGTTTAAGGTAGGACAGGCTGGACTTTACTTCTTCCCGGAAAAGTTCTTCCCGGGTTGCAATATGCCCTTCATAATGTAATTTCCAGTTTGGACTGATGTCAGTATCGTTCTG
>JBDSWG010000044.1:0-4457 GCA_039926825.1 Ferruginibacter sp. | reverse complement strand
AGAAATTGCTGAAGTGTAATCAGGCATCCACACCATCAACTTTAGGTGCCCATTTATCCATCCTGTCTGTGCGGAAATAACCCAGGTGCAGTTCATCTTCCGGCAGTTCTTTAGGTGCAGGTTCTATAGCCAGGCTATACTGTATTTTCAGTTCCGGCGCCAGGATATCCGGTATAGAAAATATATCATCCACATCTACTCCGAACTTATCGTCTATGTGCGAGTTGGCACCTTTGAAACCGGTATGTTTAAAGAAAGCCGTTTGCTTACTCATCTTTATAGCAGCAGCTTTATCCGGGGCGGCCACAATCATTTTGTAATGAAACTCTTCAAACTCCCCGGGTTTATATCCGCCCAGGTTTATAAAAAATAATTGTACTTCACTGACAATACCCGGTTGCTCTATTACTTTGATGTGGTACCCGTTTACGTTAGTAACGGCCCGCCAGGCATCCAGATGCAGTCCATCTTTTGCTTCGGGCCAAAACGCAATGGCCAGCGGCACCAAATCCCGTATGCTCTTCCCGACACCAAAAAAAACATCATGCTGTTCCGTATGCCGCCCCGGCGGTGTGCATCCTATGAGTAACATGAAGAGGTGGGGCATGTGAAAGGTTGAAGGTTTAAGGTTCGAGGTTTGAGGTTTGAGGTTTGAGGTTTGAGGTTCGAGGTTCGAGGTTCGAGGTTCGAGGTTCGAGGTTCGAGGTTCGAGGTTCGAGGTTCGAGGTTCAAAGTTTAAGAATGCAAATTATGAATATTTAGATTATGTTGAAGGTTGAAGGTTGAAGGTTGAAGGTTGAATGTTCAAAGTTCACTAGCATATAAGTTTTCGAAGATGGCTTAATTTTTCGCAGCTAACAGACAAATGATTAAAATTTTTGGCTACTGCCGCAGGGATTATATATGACCTGGGAAATTTTATTTTACAAAAAATTATAATCATTTAAAAAAGTTATTAAAAGATGATACTCTTGTATTGTCTCCCGATAGCTATCGGTACTAAGTACTAAATACTCGGTACTAAGTCTTTTTACTAAATACTCAGTACTTTTTCTAGAATCTAAAATCTATCATCTAATATCTATAGAAATATCATCCTGCCTGTTTCTGCGTCATGCTTATAAATATCATCACGGTAATGCATAAGGCCGCTATCATCCACCCAGGCAGTGTAGTAGGTAATCCATACGGGCACTGCCGGAGATACTTTCACATACTGTTCTTTGCTGCCTTCCATAGCGGCATGAATTTTTTCCGGCGTCCAGGATTTATCGTTCCGTAGAATATAATTGGCCAGTTTTTCCGGCTCCTGCAGGCGGATGCACCCATGGCTGACGGCCCGTACGGACTTATTGAAAATCTCTTTATTATTGGTATCATGAAGGTAGATATCATACCGGTTAGGGAAGAGAAATTTCACACGGCCCAAAGCATTTTCTTTGCCAGGCTTCTGCCGTATCACCGGCAATGAATCTGGGCCTCCCATTCTTTCCATGTTGCGGCTTTCGAGGTATTTTGGGTTAGCCTTCATCTTCGGAAGAATTTCATTGCGCACAATACTGGCCGGTATATTCCAGTAAGGACTGAACACCACCTGGTTCATGTCCCCGGTAAATATGGTGGTGCCGGTACCTTCCTTACCTACGGCAACGGGTATGTCAAAAACCGGTTGGTTATTTTCATAAACGGTGAGCAGGAAATCAGGAATATTTACTGCAACATAATTGGTCTCCCTGTTTACCGGCATCCACTGTGCACGGTAAAGATTTATAATGAGTTGTTGCAGGCGCTGCTTAGCAGGTACGTTCATATCGCGTATAAGCGTATCCGTTATCTTGCCGGTAGCCACCATACCATTTTTTGTTTGATACCGTTGCACCGCCATAGCTAATGAGTCATTATACATGGAAGAAGTATCTCCAGCTGGCAGGTCACCGGAGCGGATAAGTTTCTTCTTCAGGACAGTTACGGCAGCGGAAGATGATCCTTTTTTAAACTGGTTCGCTTTTATATTAATCGCGGGGCTGCTATCGCCTTTGGCCATTTGCATATAATATTGCAATTTTTGTTTTAGGCGGCTATATTGGTCTGCACCACCGCCCATACTGGTATCTGAAGGTTGACGGGAGAGGCTATCTGCCAGGTCCATTGTATTCATCTTCATAATAGGAATCGCATTTTCTGCGGGTATGCCGGCAAAATGTGTTTTCTCCCGGTTGGCGGCATAAAATTCTATGTACGCCCGGGTGAGCGCCATTTCTGTTTGCAACACAGAGGTATCAAAACGACTGATGACAAGGCTGTCATTATTAAGCAGCGTGTCCATCTTATTCCGTAAAGATTTTGGGGCCTTACTACCCAATTTGTCCTGAAGGTTCCAGAACCCTTTGGCCTGCTCGGTAAATCCCTGCGAGGTAAACCAGGCATATTGAAAGTTGCGGTAATTATAAAAACTTTTTATGTCGCGGGTGAGGTCCTGGCCGGTTTTATCAGCGTCATAGAATTTACCCAGGGAGGTACTGTCCAGGAATAAATCACTGTAGGAATTTGCAGGTGTGATAGCGGCATTTCTTACCAGGTAAATTGTATCCGTGCGGGTTATGTACTGGGTTTCCACGCTGGTGCCGCCGGCGGTGTTGGTGTCGCGGGTGTTGCAGGCGCCTAATACCAGCAAGGCGCAAAAGATTATACTGATTTTCATGCCCTATCTTAATCAAAACATGTGCCTTGAGAGGAAATGATTTAATAAATTCGGTTTTCAGTTAAATTATTTGTGCATTGATGGGCGTCTTTTATATTTAATACATGAATATTTGCCAAAGCCTAAGTGAAGCTATCTTCCCCGAGCACGAAGGAACTACCGGGAGTGACTTTCCTGGTTAAGCCGCTGTACTTCCCGCCTGCGGCAGGAGTATACACTGAAGCCTCAGCATCGATGACACGCTGCAATTATCTTTTTTTGCTGGCTTGTATTATTAATGCCTGGATATATCCCTAAGCTAGAGTTCGGCTATCTTCCCGAAGCACGAGGGAGCTGCGGGGAATGGCTGAAAAAATTTCACTAAGCAGATATCTCCGCTTGTTCCCCGACACATTTTCTGGTCACTTAAAAAGAAACTTCCCCGCGGCAGGGTACACTATTTCCTGGGCAAAGTATTATTACTGGTATCTGCATCCATATAAATATCACTGGTGATTTGTACGCCGGAGATCATTTTTTTCCAGGGCAAATTTATAACGTGTTGCTGCAGGTTCTGCTTCCATGCCTGCGGTGTTTTGTGCAGTGTTTCTTTTGTGCCATCGGCATAACTGATTATGAGATCTAATGGAGCAGGCATGCCGCCAATATTTTTAATGGTGATAAAATATTGGTTGCCGGATTTCTTTACATCTTCCAGGGAATAATCTATCCACGTGGGCAAGAAAAACCAGGCATTCCAGAACCAGTTAAGGTTTTGTCCCGACACATTATTGAAGCTGTTGAAAAAATCCCAGGGCAGGGGGTGCTTGCCATGCCAGCGATCCATATAAGCCAGGAGGCATTTTTTGAACAGGTCATCGCCCAGCATTTCCTTCATAGCGAGGTAGCCGAGGGCCGGTTTTCCATATTGGTTGCTGCCAATGCCATTGCCACGCAGGTTAGGCCCCGGCGTTATAATGGGTTGGTCCTGGTCTATGCTGTTATCTGACGCCCAGCCATTAACGCGGAACTGCCGGAAAAATGCATCGGCTTTTTCTTTGCCCAAATTGTCTTTATTCAGCAGGTATTCATAAAAAGTTGCAAATCCCTCATCCATAAAACCATAACGGGTTTCATTTATGCCCATGTAAAAAGGCATATAGGTATGGGCTATCTCGTGAGCGGCAACAAAGCGGCTGAAGGTTGTGTCTTCATAGGTTTCGTCATTGGCCATCATAGGGTATTCCATGCCGGCATACCCCTGGAAGATTGTCGTCTTGGCGTAAGGGTAAGGTATACCGGGCCATTTATTGCTGAGCCACCGCAATGATTCTTTAGCATAATTAACCATGTAATGATAATCGGCCGAGGTATCATTATATGCCGCCTGTACCGAAGCCCGGCGGCGGGTTTTATTATCTACTACTACGCTGCCGGCATCCCAGCGGAAATGGTCGCTGAGGCCAAAAGCTACATCAGGAATATCATTGGCAGTAAAGATCCAGGTGTTCATATCTTGCTGCGTGGTGATGTTGCCGTTCCGGATGTCTGCCGGCGTGGCCACGGTTGTTACTTCATCCGAAGACAGGGAGCGGGAATACCTGCCGGCGGCGGCGGGTTGTAATACACTGTTTGTATTCTGCAGCATGCCGGTACCCCAGACGATGAAATTTTTTGGAACGGTTACGCGTACACGGTAGTCATTAAAATCGTTGTAAAATTCCAGTACTTCAAGGAAAGGCGTGAGGTCCCAGCCCTGGTAATCATCAAAGACGGA
>JBDSWG010000043.1:0-11240 GCA_039926825.1 Ferruginibacter sp. | reverse complement strand
GCAAGTTCTATCTCGTTTACTAAGGAACCGGAACCTACAATATCTGCATCACACTGTGTAAACTCGCGGTACCGACCTTTCTGCGGCCGGTCTGCCCGCCAGACGGGTTGCACCTGGTAGCGTTTATACGGCAGCGTGAGTTGTCTGTGGTTCATGGCTACAAAGCGTGCAAAAGGTATGGTGAGATCATATTTTAAGGCCCGGCTTGTCAGGTCACCTGTATTTTTCCCTTCTAAAGACTTTTCAAAGCCTAAACGGCTTTTCTCAATATTCTTCGGGTCACCGAGACCGTTATTAAGAATTTTAAAAATTAATTTATCTCCTTCTTCGCCATATTTTCCCATGAGGGTTTCCAGGTTTTCCATAGCCGGTGTTTCCAAAGGATCAAAATTATACAGGCGGAAAACTTCTTTAATGGTATCCAAGATGAAATTTCTTCGCCGCAGTACATCTCCATGAAAGTCCCGCGTGCCCTGGGGTATAGAAGGTTTACTCATATATTTATTGATTTAGCAGCGGTATATTTTTGTATAATCGCATCACAGGCTTTTTCCAGCAGGCTATAAACTTCATGATATCCCGGCTCTTCACCATACCAGGGATCAGGAACCTCCCGTTTTTCACCCGGGTATAATTCTTCCAAAAAATAACTGATTTTTTTACCATTAAAATCTTTCCTGCAAGCCCTGTGAATATCCTGCATTACATCTTCTGCCATCACGTAAATTTTATCGTAAGCCTGGAAATCACCACAGGTAAAGCTGCGTGCCTTTTGGCTGCTGATGTCTATACCATGCAACGTGGCTACTTTCTGGCTTAAATGGTGCGGGGCCTCACCTACGTGATAATGATTTGTACCGGCACTGTCTACCTGCCAATCCAGGCCAGCAGCATTTGCTTTATGTTGCAAAATACCTTCTGCCAATGGGCTCCGGCATATATTTCCCAGGCATACCATTAATATTTTCATGTGCTGCATAGCTTGCATTGGTGAACGCTACAAATATAGTGAGACCACCTATTATTTAAGGTTGTTATGGATATGAGCGGTAACTGCATCTCTTAAACGGGCGCCGGATATTTAATTCATCACATTAAATAATAGTTATGGAATCAGCTAGTATTTTGCAAAGTCATATCCTGGATATTGTTTTTGAAAACAGGAATAAAAGTTATGGCGCTTACCTACTGAGAAAATATTATTCCCGGAGAATGGTAACTGCCTTGTCACTGGTAGGAGCCCTCAGCCTGGTTTTCCTGCTGGTATGCCAGGTGACTTCTGAAAAGATTGTTGCTAAAGTTTATTTTTTTGACCCGCCTGAAAAAGCACCTCCACCCCTTTACAAGCAAGCGCCCACACCTCCGCCCCAGGAACATAAAACCTTTACCCCTGATAAATCGCTTGTTCCGGTTATAAACACGGCAGGGAATGCACCTGTAATAGTTGCAGATGATTTCAAAACTCCTATCATCAAAGGTATTCCGGATTTTGTACCAGCTCCGAATGCAGGCGACGGGAGTTCTTCTATAATGTCTTCTCCGGGAACAAATACTGCTGTTCTCCTGCCGCCACCTCTGCCCCAAATACCCATTATAAAAGCACCATTGTTCACGGCAGCGGTAATGCCCTCCTTCCCGGGTGGCGTAGAGGCGCTTCGAAAGTATTTAAGTAAAAATCTCCAATCGCCTGGAGAACTGCAGGCCGGTGAAATCATTACAGTTTTGGTGCGCTTTGTTGTTGCTTTTGATGGAAGCCTCAAGAGTTTCCATATTTTAAAAGACGGTGGAAAAGCCTTTAATGAAGAGGTTATCCGAGTTATCAAAAAAATGCCCGCCTGGGTTCCGGGGGAATCTGCCGGGGAAAAAGTAGATGTTTATTATAGCATTCCTATTGTGTTCCAGGGGTATGACTAAAAGGAGTAAAATTTTTTGTACTTAAATTGCATATTCATTAAAGCTTTCCGGCTATGTCATTAGAAGAATTTGAAAAAGAAAAACTGAGTGAGCGGGATAAAGGTTTTATCCGCATGCGTAGCTTAATGGATTTAGGTATGGGCGTATTGTGGGTGAGTATGGGCATCTTCCTCATTTTCATAAAGTATTTTCACACCGGGCTGGAAGAAAAATATGATGATATAACCATGAAAATATTTGGGGTTGTCTGTGTTATTTATGGCTCCTTCAGGATTTACCGTGGTTACAAAAAAAATTATTTGAAAGACAGATGAGGCTAAAGAAAATTCAACTTATATTTTTTATCATAGGTTTATGGGTATGCCAGGGTTGTAATGAAGAAAAGCAAATGACTCCTCCTGATACCCCTGCTTCCGGGGAAATAAAAATTTCAGTGGATGAATCTTTCCGGCCGGTAATGGAGGAAGAAATAAACGCTTACATAGCTTCAAATCCAGGGGCAAAATTTAATGTGTCTTATTTACCGGAGGCGGAATGCCTGAAGGATCTTTATTATGATTCTACCACACGCATGGTAATTGTTACCAAAGGCCTGAAAAAAAATGAAGAAGATTTTTTGAAACAAAAATTAGGGTACGATCCCTCCTGGAACCTGGTTGCGCTTGATGCAATAGCCATTATGGTAAATAGTAAATCCAGCGATACCATGTTTACCCTTGCAAGCCTGAAACAATTGCTTTCCGGCAAATTAAAATCTGGGAAAAAAATAGTTTTTGATGGCCTGAGTGCCACCAGCACTTTGCGCTTCATACAGGATTCTGTTATGAAAGGTGAAGCCCTGGATACGTCTGTTGTAAAAGCAGCAGACGGGAGCCAGGCCGTTCTCGATTTTGTGGCTGATAATGCCAATGCTATTGGCCTTGTGGGCATTAGCTGGATAGGAAATCCGGAAGATACTGCACAAGTTAACAGGCTAAAAAAAATCAGGATGGCGTATGTGAAATGTGAGTGGTGTACGGACTCGCCCTATGTGCGCCCCGGACAAGAATCTATAAACAATAAGCGATACCCTTTGGTACGTGGTTTGTATTATGTGCTTAAAGAAAATTATTATGGCCTGGGCAATGGGTTTGCAGATTTTCTAAAATACGAACGCGGCCAGCTCATTATCAGGAGAGCCTATCTCGGCCCAGTCATGAATTTTGATACCCGAAACATTAGAATTAATCAAAAATTACCAAAGAATTAAAATTTGTCTTTAACGGTTTCTTATATATTTCTCTATCATTGTGACAGTCAAAATACAAAACAATTAAAAATGAAAAAAATCAACAAGAGTTTACTTTTTATTTTCGCCCTTTTATTAAGTGCCGGTATAATGGCACAAAGTATTGACGATGGTAAAAAGTTTATCTACTACGAAAGATTCAGCAGCGCAAAAGATCTATTTCAAAAAATTGTAAATGCCAATCCCGGTAATGATGATGCTGTTTACTGGTTAGGACAATCATATATAGGATTAGAAAATGTTGCAGCTGCAAAAACACTATACCAGACTACATTGAGCGCTAATCCAAATAGCCCCATGACATTGGTAGGAATGGGCCAGGTAGAACTTATTGAAGGTAAAGCCCAGGATGCCAGGAGTCGTTTTGAAACTGCGATTTCTATGACAAAGGGGAAGAGTATTGATGTGCTTAATGCCATAGGATTTGCAAATGCAAACCCGGATAGTAAGAATGGAGATGCTGCTTACGCTATTGAAAAATTGAAGCAGGCAACACAGTTAAAGAAGTTTAACGATCCTGAAGTTTATGCGAACCTTGGCGATGCTTACCGCAAATTTGCTGATGGTGGTAATGCCATCCGTGCTTACGAATCTGCTTTGGCCCTCAATCCTAACTATGCCCGGGCTACCTATCGTATCGGTCGTGTTTACCAGACTCAAGGTGCCGGCCAGGAAGAATTATATATGAAGTATTATAACGATGCCATAGCAAAAGATGCTAATTATGCTCCCGTATATAATACGTTGTTCAACTATTTCTATGAAACTAATGTAGGGCGTAGTGCTCAGTATCTTGATAAATATTTGAATGCTTCTGATGATGATCCTAAAGCCTGCTATTACAGGGCTTCAATAAAGTATGCACAGGGACTTTTCCAGGATGCGATTGTAAAAGCTGACCAATGTATAACAGCAGGCGGCACTTCACCCTACCCAAATTTATATGGTATCAAAGCCCTGGCTTACCGCCGCCTAAAGGATTCTATCCGGGCAAAGGAGAATTATGAAACCTATTTTAAATTGCAGGATTCCTCAAAAGTGGGGGGTGGTGATTATTCTGCCTATGCAGATATCCTCCTTATGTTCCCGGGAAACGAAAGTCTTGCTGCATCTTACGTAAATAAAGCCATCGCCATGGATACGCTTGAGGCCAATAAGGTTTCATATATGAAAAATATGGCTAAAGCATATGAAGATGCGAAAAATTATAAAGAAGCGGGTAAGTGGTATGGTAGAGTAATATCAACCAAGAAGAATTTTTCAAATGTGGATTTGTTTTATGCAGGCTATGATTATTACCTGGCTGCAGATTACGATTCTTCTAACAAGTACTTTAATATGTACGTTGAAAAATATCCTGAAGATATTCTGGGGTATTATATGCTGGGGAATACCTATGCAGCCATAGACAGTACTGGCGAACGTGGTTTAGCGGTTCCCTATTATACTAAAACAGTTCAAATAGGAGAGTCAGACATCACTAAAGCGAATGCTAAAACAAGAGTATTGAATGCCTATAAGTTTTTCATTGGTTACTATTATAACAATAAGAAGGACCGTGCAACCGCACTACAATATTTAGATAAGGCGCTAGTCTTGGAGCCTACAGATGCAAGCCTGCTTTCTAACAAAGAATTTATTTCCAAGAATGATCCCAACGCACCTGCAAAACCTGCGGGAAAGCCGGCGGGAAAGTCTTCCAATAAAAAATAATCATCTCTAATAATTGCAACCCGGAAAAAACTTCCGGGTTGTTTTTTTGTTTATTACCATGTATTAGATGGTAGATTAGCAGTGCTGTCTTATTTTTGCAATCTAAAAGAATGACAATGCCCACCATTTTCCTGCAAGTAGAAGCGGCAAACAGTGCTTTTAATTATATACCCATTGTTCTGCAGTTTGTTTTTGCAGCGGGCCTTATTGCAACTATAATTTGGGGATCCAATTTGCTGGGGCCAAAGCGTAAAGGCACAGATAAGCTGCAGAATTTTGAAAGTGGTATTGAAATAAAAGGGAATGCACGACAGCCGATGGCTATCAAATATTTTCTTGTAGCTATTCTTTTTGTTCTTTTTGATGTAGAAGTTATATTTTTTTACCCTTATGCTGTTAATTTCCGCACCCTGGGATGGGATGGATTTTTAGCCGTAGTCATGTTTGTGGGGTTATTTATGGCTGGTTTTATTTACATCTTTAAGAAAGGGGCATTGAATTGGGAAGAGTAAATATATATTTAATGATGACAAATGCCAGGTTGTAAATGGCATTCTATAACTGAAACCTATGGCACGTCCGGTCCAATTTAATAATACAGTAAAATTTGAAGGCATTCCCGAAGGCTATATGGGAAGCGGCTTTATGGCTACCAATTTTGAAAAAGTGGTGAGCCTTGCCAGGAAAAACTCCATTTGGCCCCTGCCTTTTGCCACTAGTTGCTGCGGCATTGAATTTATGGCAACAATGGGTAGCCACTACGATTTAGCGAGGTTCGGTAGCGAAAGAGTAGGATTTTCTCCCCGCCAGTGCGATTTACTCATGGTAATGGGTACCATTGCTAAAAAAATGGGTCCTGTATTAAGGCAGGTTTATTTACAAATGGCAGAACCGCGGTGGGTTTTGGCGATGGGTGCTTGTGCCAGCAGTGGTGGCATTTTCGATTCATATTCTGTTTTGCAGGGGATTGACCAGGTAATTCCGGTTGATGTATATGTGCCGGGGTGCCCGCCCCGCCCGGAAGCTGTACTGGATGGCATTATAAAAATTCAGGATTTGGTGCAGGCTGAAGGGTTAAGGCGCAGGAACAGTGAGCAATACCAGGATTTAATGAATAGCTACGGCATACAATAATTATTTGATTATTTACATATGGGCTTAACCAACCAGGCGATAAAGGAACAATTGAATTTAAAATTTCCCGAGGTTCTCAGGGAGTGGGATGAACCGTTTGGTATGCTTACGTTTTCTGCGCCTGCAGACTTCAATTTAAAAATTCTCCAGTATCTGTTTGATGATGAAACACTACGTTTTCGTTTTCTCACAGATTTACAGGCTGTTCACTACCCCGATAGGATAGACGAAGAATTGGCAGTGGTTTACCACCTTCATAATCTTACGGAAAATGTAAGGATTCGTTTCAAGGTTTACATACCCGTACTGAAGCCGGATGTTTTCAGTGCCACCGCTTTATACCAATCTGCAAATTGGATGGAGCGTGAAACGTATGATTTTTACGGGGTTAATTTCGTGGGCCATCCTAACCTTATTCGGGTCTTAAATGTAGATGAGATGGATTATTTTCCTATGAGAAAAGAATTTCCCCTGGAGGAACAAACACGTGTGGATAAAGACGATGAAATGTTTGGAAGAGGGTAAAGTTTAAGGTTTAAAGTTAAAAGTTGAAGGTTCGTAGTTCGAGGTTCGCAGTTTTAAAACTAGGCTTAAGTTAAAATGAAATTATCTATTGTCTAATATCTAAAATCTATAATCTACTACCTATCATCTGTTATAAAATAAATGGAAACAACAGAACATATAGCATTACCTGAAGGTTACCTGGAGCAGCAGACCACCACGCTAAATCTTGGGCCTACACACCCGGCTACGCATGGGGTTTTCCAGAATATACTGGAGCTGGATGGAGAGCGCATTCTTAAAGCGACTTCTACCGTGGGATATATTCACCGGGCATTTGAGAAAATCGCTGAAAGACGGCCGCTATACCAGATTACACCGCTCACGGATCGCCTGAATTACTGCTCTTCCCCCATTAATAATATGGGCTGGCATACTACCTGCGAAAAACTATTAGGGGTAACCTTACCCAAACGCGTAGACTATATGCGCATCATCATCATGGAACTGGCCCGCATTAGCGATCACCTCATCTGTAATTCTATTGTGGGCGTAGATAGTGGTGCTTATTCCGGCTTCCTTTACCTCATGCAGTTCCGGGAATTGATTTATGAAATTTATGAAGAGATTTGTGGCAGCCGCCTCACGACAAATATTGGCCGCATTGGAGGGTTTGAAAGAAATTTTACCCCAACAGCCTGGGAAAGACTGGAAAAGTTTTTAGCAGAATACCCGAAGCAACTCAAAGAATTTGAAAACCTTTTTGTCCGCAACCGCATTTTTATGGACAGGACGATTGGCGTGGGTGCCATCTCTGCAGAGCGGGCATTAAATTATGGCTTTACGGGTCCTAACCTGCGTGCTGCCGGCGTAGATTATGATGTAAGGGTGCATACGCCTTATAGCAGTTACGAAGAATTTGATTTTAATATACCAGTAGGCTCCACGGGAGATTGTTATGATAGATTTCTTGTGCGGGAAGAAGAAATGTGGCAGAGCCTGAGCATCATAGAGCAGGCTTATAAAAAAGTGCAGGAGTTTAAAGGTGTAGAGTCAGAAGTGTATCATGCGGATGTACCGGAATATTACCTCCCTGATAAAGAAGATGTGTACACGAAAATGGAAGCCCTCATTTACCATTTCAAAATTGTGATGGGTGAAACCAATATACCTGCGGGTGAAGTTTATCATAGTGTGGAAGGTGCCAATGGGGAATTAGGATTTTATCTTATCAGTGATGGTGGCAGAACGCCATACCGGCTGCATTTCCGGCGGCCATGTTTTATTTATTACCAGGCTTACCCCGAACTGATTAATGGAGGTATGCTGAGTGATGCAATTATTACCATGAGCAGCCTGAATTTAATTGCCGGAGAATTGGATGCTTAATAAATTTTGAATGTTTTATCATGAATATTGAATTTACATCAGAAAGACTGCGGCAGGTTAAAGAATTAATTTCTCATTACCCTGAAGGAAAACAAAAAAGTGCTTTGCTGCCTGTATTGCACCTGGCGCAGGAAGATTTTAATGGTTGGCTGGATGTGCCGGTGATGGATTACGTAGCTACATTATTACAACTTGAACCCATTGAAGTATACGAGGTTGCCAGTTTTTACAGCATGTATAATTTAAAACCTGTAGGAAAATTTATGTTCGAAGTTTGCCATACCGGCCCATGTATGTTGAATGGAAGCGATGAAATTATTGATTACATTAAGCAAGTTTTAAATATTGGGGTAGGCGAAACAACAGCAGATGGAATGTTTACTTTAAAAACAGTTGAGTGCCTGGGTGCATGTGGTTATGCGCCTATGATGCAGCTGGGTAAAAATTACCGGGAACATCTTACCAAAGAAAAAGTAGATGCAATAATTGAAGAATGCCGGGCCAAACAAAATTAATTTTTAATAAATGAAATTTTTTCTATCACTTGTATTTGGCTTTATAGTTATGACTGGGGTAGCCCAGCCAGTAGATGTTGTAAAATTAATTTCAACCCTGAAAGAATTTCACCAGGCATTAATACAGAAAAATACGGTTTCAATTAATCAGCAAACGGACAAGGCCTTAACTTTTGGCCATAGCAATGGTTGGGTAGAAAATAAAAATGAATTAATGGCGCACCTGGAGTCTGGTAAACTTTCTTATTCTTTGTATAAAGAGGATAGTATACAGGTTCAGATAAATGGAAGTTATGCAAGCGCCAGGTTTAATGCCACTATAAATGGAACGATGGATAATGTGCCGGTTACCAATAAATTAAAAGTGCTCGAAGTTTGGGTGAAAAAAGGTAACCGTTGGTTGTTATTTGCCCGGCAGGCTATGAAAGATAATTCCTGAAAAAGAAATTCTCCGCATACAAAGCGGATGTGATATATGAGTAAAAAATTATTATTAGAAAAAGCCCACGTTCCCGGTATTCGTTTTTACGATACCTACCGGCAGGAAGGCGGCTACAAAAGCGTGGAGAATGCGCTGAAAATGACGCCTGAGGCCATCGTGGAGGAAGTAAAAAAAAGCGGCTTACGGGGCCGTGGTGGCGCTGGGTTTCCTACAGGCTTGAAATGGAGTTTCCTGGCCAGGCCCGAAGGCGTAGCAAGATATCTCGTGTGCAATGCAGATGAGAGCGAACCCGGTACTTTTAAGGACCGCTATCTTATGGAATTTCTTCCGCACCTGCTCATAGAAGGTATGATCGTCTCTGCCTTCGCGTTAGGAAGCAAGGTAAATTATATTTATATACGAGGGGAGTATAACTGGATAACCGATATCCTGGAAACTGCCATAGTGGAAGCCCGCCAAAATGGTTGGTTGGGTAAAAATATCCAGGGTAGTGGTTTCGATTGTGAATTATACATGCAGCGTGGTGCCGGTGCCTATATCTGTGGCGAAGAAACGGCTTTGCTGGAAAGCCTGGAAGGCAAAAGAGGAAACCCGCGCATAAAGCCACCATTCCCGGCAGTGAAAGGTGTTTGGGATTGCCCGACGGTTGTAAATAATGTAGAAACACTGGCTGCCATTGTGCCTATCATCAATGATGGTGCAGAGGCTTATGCGGCCATCGGCGTCGGGAAATCCACGGGTACAAAACTTATTTCTGCTTGCGGTAATATCAATAAGCCTGGCATTTATGAAATAGACATGACTATTTCCGTTGAGGAATTTATTTACAGTGATGCATATTGTGGTGGAATACCAAATGGAAAAAGACTGAAAGCCTGTATTCCCGGTGGGTCCTCTGTTCCAATATTACCGGCGAATCTTTTACTTACCACGGCAAAGGGGGAGAAACGCCTGATGAATTATGAAAGCCTGAGTGATGGTGGCTTTGCCACGGGAAGTATGATGGGCAGTGGCGGTTTTATTGTGCTGGATGAAGATCAGTGCGTGGTAAAACACACTTACACCCTGGCCCGTTTCTACCGTCATGAAAGTTGCGGGCAGTGTAGCCCTTGCCGTGAGGGAACGGGCTGGATGGAAAAAATATTAAAAAATATAAATGAAGGCCGTGGCAGGATAGAAGACATTGACCTGCTCTGGGACATTCAGCGTAAAATTGAAGGTAATACAATATGTCCCCTCGGAGATGCAGCCGCCTGGCCCGTGGCAGCGGCTATACGCCACTTCCGGGATGAGTTTGAGTGGCATGTAAATAACCCGGAATTGTGCCTTCAGCAAAATTATGGCCTTGCACATTATGCTGATCCCATTCATGTGCCAGAAGCAGTATAAAAGAAAAAGGAATTAAAAAATGGCAGAAGAAACAAAAGCAGTGCCCCCGGCAGATTTTAAAGTAACCATCGATAATATTACCATCGGGGTAGCGCCGGGAACAACAATTCTAAATGCTGCCAGGATGGTTGGTGGGGACGTTGCGCCTCCTGCTATGTGCTACTATAGTAAATTGGAGGGCAGCGGGGGTAAATGCCGTACCTGCCTCGTAGAAGTGGCCCAGGGTTCTACAGCCGATCCCCGCCCTATGCCGAAACTTGTTGCCAGTTGCCGTACGACTGTGATGGATGGTATGGTGGTGAAAAATATTACTAGTGAAAAAGTTATTGATGCCCGCAATGGCGTCGTGGAATTTTTATTAATTAACCACCCGCTAGATTGCCCCATATGCGACCAGGCGGGGGAGTGTGATTTGCAGGACCTGAGTTATGAACATGGAAAAGCAGGTACGCGGTACCGTTTTGCCCGCCGAACTTTTGTACGGGAAGATATTGGCCCATACATCCAGTTGCACATGACCCGTTGTATTCTTTGCTACCGCTGTGTTTATGTTGCAGACCAGATTACCAATAACCGCGTTCATGGCATTACCGACCGAGGTGATCAGGCAGCTATATCTACCTATATTTCTAAAGCCATAGAAAATGATTTTAGTGGCAATATGATAGATGTATGCCCCGTGGGTGCTCTCACAGATCGTACATTCCGCTTTAAGAACAGGGTGTGGTTTACCAAACCTGTAGATGCACACCGTGCCTGTGAAACACCGGACTGCTGCGGTAAGGTCACCCTTTGGCTCCGTGGCGATGAAGTTTACCGCGTAACTGCACGAAAAGATGAGTGGGGAGAAGTGCAGAGTTATGATGGTAAAGTGGGCTGGATTTGTAATACCTGCAGGTTCCACAAAAAATCTACTGCAGACTGGCAGGTGGAAGGCTTAGCGTCTATCAGC
>JBDSWG010000042.1:0-7572 GCA_039926825.1 Ferruginibacter sp. | reverse complement strand
AATGTGCTGCGGGCTTTTGAAGCCGGATGGGGTGGTGTTGTCTGGAAAACTTTAGGGTCACAGGTGAAGAATGTGTCGTCGCGGTATTCTGCAGTGGACTATGGTGGTCAAAGGATCATGGGTTTCAACAATATTGAACTCATTAGTGATCGCCCACTGGAAATAAATCTTCGTGAAATTGAAGAATGTATAAAGTTATTCCCTGACCGCGCCATGGTGGTTTCTTTAATGGCAGATAATGACAAGGCAAGCTGGCACGAACTTATAAAAAAAGTTGAGGATACCGGGGCACATGGCTTTGAATTAAATTTCGGTTGCCCCCATGGCATGACGGAAAGAGGTATGGGGGCTGCCGTAGGGCAGGATCCTCATATTGCACAAATGGTTGTGGAGTGGGTGATGGAAAAAGCTACTATCCCGGTGATTACGAAGCTCACTCCAAATGTACATAGCGTGGTCCCTACGGGAAAAGCGGTAGTGGAAGCGGGAACAAATGCTTTGTCTCTCATTAACACAATACAATCTGTAACTGGGGTTGATCTGAATACATTTGTACCTAATCCTTATGTAGCTGGCAAGAGTGTGTTTGGTGGTTATTGCGGCCCTGCAGTAAAACCTATTGCCTTGAAATTTTTAACGACGATTGCTCAAAATGAAACCACTAAAAAGGTTCCGGTCTCAGGTATCGGCGGCATCAGTACCTGGAAAGATGCGGTGGAGTTTATGTTGTTGGGCGCATCTAACGTGCAGGTATGTACGGCAGCTATGAAACACGGCTTTCGCATTATAGAAGATATGTGCGAAGGCATGAGTAATTGGATGGATGAAAAGAATTTTAAAACGTTGGAAGATTTCATCGGCCTCTCTGTTCCCAACATAACGCATTGGGAAGACCTCGATATTAATTACCACCACATTGCTCACATCAACCAGGATAAGTGTATTCACTGCGGCCTGTGTTATATTGCTTGTGAAGACACTTCACACCAATCCATTAACCTGGAATTTGGGAAAACTTATAATACATACACGATAAAAGAAGAAGAATGTGTGGGCTGTAATCTTTGCGAACTCATCTGCCCGGTAGAGAATTGTATTACTATGGAAGAACATCGTGTAGCACCGGAATATATCAACTGGATAGACTGGCAGAAGCAGGGTTTGCCGTTGAATGATCATTGAGCGGCTCTTGCTTCTTCACCAGGTATTTGCGAGTGAATATTGAACCTGGGTAAATACATGTTTGTTGGCTAACATACTGCGCTATAGAACATCCGATTGCATTTATTACGGATTGATAAATTTTTTGTAAAAGTGGAATTTTTATATTAATTTGAATTAACAAAAATCTTCCGCGATGAAACAAATTACCCCCCCCGATGCCGATTTCAATCAATCTCAGCATTTAAGATTTTAATTCTTGCCGGCTTTTTATTAATTATCAATTTTATATCCGGATGTAAAAAGGCAGATGTGGAAAATCAGGACACACTGCAAGCACATGCTCTTATGGCGGAAGACATTGATAGCTGGCTTGTAAATAAAAAAATTGAAATCGGGGAAGAAGGGAATAACACTATTGACAAAATAAGAGAAGGTATGCGGCTAGCTGAACGATATACAGAACCCTTTCGCGAAGAAACTTTCGTAATTGTTCCTATCACATACAGTAGCCAGCTTAGCACACATATAAGACAAGATTTAAATACTCCATTTCAATATTTGCTGATTGTTGAAAATGAGGATGGTGGTATCCGGAAAGGAGACCTCGTGATGTTTTACCCGGCAGATGCTGCGGTTACTGAGCTGCCCGATAGTTCATTCACAAAATTTTTCACTACCCAGCAGGTTGAAGTTGAGGGAACCTTTTCTGTAATTTCTTTGAGCGATATTCAACAGTTTGAGATGGATATAGTGGACAATAGGATGACAACCTTCCGGCTCTGGGAGTCCCGGCTTCAACCTGTGCCAAATTACGTACCCCTACCCGGCGGGGAGGGTGAGCCTTATTGTGTGGACTGGTATTTGGTAACAACAAATTATTATTCTGACGGCACAACGGAAGTTTTTTATGATTTTCTATTTTCCCAATGTTATAATGGCGGAGGTGGAGGTGGGGGTAACGGAACAAACCCGCCTTTGCAAAATCACGAGCCTGTGCAAAGGGAGGTGAGCTATACAATAATTCGAAAATGGCCAAATGGGACATTAGAAAATTGGGAAATGCGTGCACATTATCAACTTTCGGGTGAGTACTATCCTAATAATACAACCATGAACTATTTTACACAAGCACCCATATCTGTTGACGCGGGAACTGGCACACTAGCCTACATAATAATCTATTATGCCGGTCATTATAGCTCAGTAGATCCCTGGTATTTACTATTCACTTTATCCATGAATTCTAAGGGGCTCAATAACCCTCAGTCAGCATGGGCGAATTGTGGAGGATTAGTTTCTTTTCCAAATTATCCTAATGCTGATGGCACTCAGGGGCGACAAGAATTTCATAGTTTACCACACACCTGGCAAGCCTCTACAGAACTATACTAAATGATAAATATGAAAAAAGTTTTAAGGCTCTTAAATGCCTTTATATTTTTCCTTATCATTACGCATGATTTGTCTGCTCAGGTAACCGAAATAGACAAAGGCCTATATATGATAGGGTTTAGGGGACCCAATGCCGATACAGCAACTTATGACAGTATCTGGTTTACCAGAGGGGCAATAATCTTTGAAAAGAAAGTATTCAATTCGCTTCAATTTGATACAGGCCTATACACGGGGTACGACCCTTTTCGATATAGCTATTATGACCTCAACAATTGTAAGGTTTATGATTATAACAATTTCTCCGATACCGCTCAACCTGTTTGCCGGTATAATTTTGATAAAAAATGTTTGCCAGTTTATGGATTAGTTCGCCCGGTGCAGGTTGATACCCGAAGAGACAGTGTAAAACTTTTGAGAGATACCTGTATCAATTCACAAGTCTTTAAACGTTTGAGGTATCTGGAAAGAAGACCGAAAATGGAATACAGGCGAGAAGACATCTTTTATTTTTCATGTTCAGGATACAGGCCGAAAAACCTCAATGTCAACGGTCCATACGAAGATTTATTTCCAAAATGTGCTATTATAAGGATCGACGTTCTCACTTATTATCATGACACCCTTCATACGGGAAATTCTTTTTATAAAACAGTAAGAACAAAATTATCAGAAAATGAGGAAAAGATTTTTGACAGATGGGCAGAAAATGCAAAAAGCAGTACATTACCCATTATACCTTTTGAAGACGCAATAAAAATTCCCTGGATACCAATCCGATTTCGTAATCATCCAATCTATAAAATGATGTATCCTGACTTTTGAGGTACGATACCTGAATGACTTTAGCCGGAGTCAAATGCGGGAAACAAGCGATGACTAAATCTTAAATGGAAAAAATATAAGAGCACTCATGATTAATCCTGAGATTTCACAGTTTCTTAAAGCACCAGTATATAACTTTACCAGATAGATTCAATCTTAATTTGAAGTAAAGTTACCTGATGAACCTTCGTCATTTCAATCGTATTATAATCCTGTTAAGTATAGCATTTCTTTCTGCTTGTAAGGCAACGCATACGGCTACACGAAGCCCGGTACCAGCCGTAAAACCAGGCACTTCTGTAACCAGTACAGTTATTCTTAAAGAAAAAATTTCTCCACGAATCATAAACGCAGGCAATGTATCCGCAACTGAAGTGGTCACTTATGCAGAGAGGTTTTTACACGTTCCATATCTCTGGGCCGGCACGTCTCCCGACAAAGGTTTCGATTGCTCCGGACTTATTTTTTACACATTTCGTCAGTTTAAAATTAATACACCGAGGGTTTCTAAAGAATTCACGAACGCCGGTACAGAAGTGAGTACACTCAATTCTATGCGAGGTGATATTATTTTATTTACCGGTAGTGATCCCTCTAGCGGTGTTGTTGGGCACATGGGTCTGATAACGGAAAATCATAATGGAATTATCAGGTTTATTCATGCCGCATCTGGCGAAGGTGCCGGGGTTATCATCTCACCCATGAGCACTTACTATGTTCAGCGTTTCGTAAAAGTTATCCGCGTTTTTAAAAATATGTAAGAATAAAAAAGCCCGGCGGTCCGGGCTTTTTTAAAATTCAAAAATTGAAATTAATCTTTGTGAGCATCCCTGTATTTCTTAATCAGGTCATGCGATGTTTTCAATGATGATTGTTGGCCGGTAATAATTTGCCGTGTTTCTGCACTCATTTCTGCATCACTATCCAGGGCCATTTTATAAGCTTTCTGGGCGGCATCTTCACCAAACTCGCAATTTGCAAGAATACTTTTCCTGTCGTGGCCGGTAAAAACAGCTTTCACATCCATCCAAACACGGTAGATTTTTCCTGAATTGGTCGTGTCATCAGTTTCGGCTTCACCACCTAAGCGATTAACTTCTTCCGTTAATTCTGCTTTATACTTACGGCTTTCATCAGCCATTTTAGAAAAAGTAGCTTTCAGATCCACGTCTACATCTTTCGCTTCATTAGCTGCTTTTTCATAACCATTAATCCTGTCATTGTTAATTTCAATAAGGTCATTCAACACCTCTGTAAGTTCATTTGCCATTACTTATGTTTTATAGATTAGAAAAAAATTGCTTAATCGTCTACGTCCGTTTCTGTCCGAACAGTTTTAGTTATAATTACTTTATCCGTCCGGCTGGTAGCATCATTTTTCTTTTTGCCTCCGGAAAATAAAGCAATTAAAAGGAGTAATAATGCTACGCCGCCTACTATCCATACCCAGGGCTGCATGTACCACATTGCATCATCATTTGTAAGGGTTTGTGTTATGTCAGTTTTTACACTGGTTGTATCCTGTGCAATGCTTTTAAAAAAAGAAATAAGCAGGAGAAACACACTGCTAAGTGTATAATACGTCAAGCGCTTCATGTTTTTGTTTTTTGGTTATTAGGGTAGTAATCAACTACTAAGCCATTTTGAAAATTCTTCATAAATAGGCTGGTTAGACTTTTACTATTATTATTTTTTGTTCTTTGAATGTAGTTTGTGGAAATATAGCCCCAAATTATAGGCTATATTTTAAATTGTCCGTATTCTTCGCTATATGGCACAGAATTTTATATATTGCACGAAACAAAAACTTGAAAATCATGGAGAATTCAATTAAAAATGCTTATCAGAAATTTACAATGTTCATTATGACAATGTTCATTGGAGTTTGTGCTTTTGCCCAAGACAAAAAAGTAGATGTAAATATCAGTACAGATAAAGGAGGCGGTGGCTTCTTCACCCAGCCTTGGGTATGGATAGTAGGCGGCGCTGTATTCTTATTGTTATTGGTAGCGTTACTTCGTAATAACAGTAATAAGTAAATTTAAATTATAGTACAAAAAAAATCGTCCCGCATTTTTGTAGGACGATTTTTTTTTACTTCTATGTATTAAACATCTGTTTCTCTTGTCTTCGTAACAGTTACCCTGTCCGATGTAGATGCAGTAGTAGAACTGTTACCTCTTACCAATGCGATAATAATGATGATAAAAATGGCACCTCCTACTATCCAGGCCCACGGTTGAGTGTACCAGGTTTCAGTAGTTGTGGTGGTAACGGTGCTGGAACTGGATGAGCTGGAAGCACTATCCTGCGCATAAGCCATACCTGCCATAAATAGCATAATAAAGAAAAAGCTGATTTTTTGCATGTTCAATTTCATGATGTTTTGTTTTTGGTGATAAAAGGTTATTGCGGCATAATTCAACAAGTGAGCCAACAATTTCAGTTGGTTCTTATTGAACCACTTAGCTATGGTTTTTATAGGTATAAATATACGCTTTCAAAAATAATGTCATGCATTTCTTCTGCGGAAGTTATATGAATATCTTTTTTATGAAATTACCCTCGCTGTATTTGTCAGTATCTTTGCACCAGGAATAATCACATGGCGAAAAAGATTTTAGCGAAAGATAATCTTCCTTCAGAAGAAGAATTTATATCTGTATTTGGAGCACGCGAACATAACCTGAAAAACATAGATGTAGAAATACCTCGCAATAAGCTGGTCATCTTTACCGGTGTAAGTGGGAGCGGCAAATCTTCCCTGGCATTTGATACTATTTATAATGAAGGGCAGCGCCGTTATATGGAAAGCTTTTCTGCGTATGCCCGGCAGTTTATGGGTGATATGGAACGGCCTGACGTAGACAAAATAACAGGCCTCTCACCAGTTATTTCTATAGAACAAAAAACCACCAATAAAAATCCACGCAGTACTGTCGGAACCATTACAGAAATCTATGATTTCCTGCGTTTACTTTTTGCCCGCGCCAGTGATGCCTATAGTTATAATACGGGTAAGAAGATGGTTAAGTTCAGTGAAGAGGAAATCGTATTATCTGTTTATGAAAAATTTCCAGGCAAAAAAATCAGTTTATTATCTCCACTTGTCCGCGGGCGTAAGGGTCATTACCGCGAATTATTTGAAGACATCAGAAAAAAAGGTTTTTTAAAAGTACGGGTAGATGGTGAAGTGATGGATCTAACGCCACGCATGCAGTTAGACAGGTATAAAATTCATGATATAGAAGTTGTCGTAGATCGTCTGCAGGTAAAACCTGATATGAAGCTGCGTGTAAGCCAGAGTGTGCAGAAAGCTTTGCAGATGGGAAAGGATCTGATGTTTTTATTGATCAATGATGATAACACGGTGATTCAATATTCGCGGCAGCTAATGTGTACGGACACCGGTATCAGTTATGAAGAACCTTCACCAAATGCTTTTTCATTTAATTCTCCTTACGGTGCCTGCCCGGTTTGTAAAGGCCTGGGCATGGTGTACCAGGTAAGCCTGGAAGCTGTTATGCCAGATACAAAATTGAGTGTGAAGGAAGGGGGCATTGCACCTTTGGGAGAAGAAAGAAATGCTTATGTATACCAGCAGGTAGAGCAGGTAGCAAAAAAACATAAAATCAACCTGAACAAGCCGTTAAAGGATTTAACTGCAAAAGCCCTCAATGTCTTGTTGTATGGCTCAGAAGAAAGTTCTGATGCAGATACTACAGAAGTAGATATGAATATGGCTCAGGATGGCAGTTCTTATTATGCTACAGAATATGAAGGAGTGATTAATATGGTAAAGCGTTGGTTCGCTTCCGTTAGTACCAGCGAATCTATCCGCTCCTGGGCAGAACAGTTTATGCACCTGAAAACCTGTGACACCTGTGAAGGTACAAGGTTGAGAAAAGAAAGCCTGTGGTTTCGTGTTGCCGGAAAAAATATTGCCGAACTCAGCAATATGGATTTGGATAAACTGGCTACCTGGTTTGAAGAAGTACAACCAAAGCTGAATAAAAAACAACAAGTCATTGCAAAAGATATTTTAAAAGAAATAAAAGAAAGGCTGGGTTTTTTGCTCAACGTTGGCCTGACTTATCTTACACTTTTTCGCCAGTCAAAAACATTGAGCGGCGGAGAATATCAACGTATCCGGCTGGCTACCCAAATCGGTTCCCAGTTGCAGGGAATTAC
>JBDSWG010000041.1:0-7312 GCA_039926825.1 Ferruginibacter sp. | reverse complement strand
AATCATTATTGCCTTTGAGATCCGTATGCCAGTCTTTAAACCTTTCCCCGCGATAATCCGCTTCTGTAAGTTTATAGCGTTGTATCATAGTGCCCATGGCACCATCTATAATTAAAATTCTTTGTGTAAGTAATTCCCTGATGTTTTCCATCTTATAAAATTAATTACCTGGCCTGTTGCCGGGTTTTGAAAAAATAAGCTAAAAACGATTTGCAAAATCCGCAGGAGCAGCGGGGAGATGAATTTCGTTTATTAGTTCAGATATATCCCTGTTTAGCCGGGGGTGAACAATAAACAAATCCGCCCCGGGAACACCTGCAAAGCTATTACAAGAAAGCCATAACACAAAATGTTATGGCTTCTTACATAAAACAAAACGACACGCAAATAAAGAAATATAGAAAATTATGCAGCTTATTGTAACAAGCGCTACAATGCGAGGGTTCTACACAGGAAATTATAATTTATAAACTGTATTTTATCCGTTCGTGCCGGGTTATCATCTTTCAGTTTAATACTTGTAGATGTTTTTTCTTCAATCAGCCAATTACCATTTAATTTGTCGAAAGGCACTTGTACTCCAAAATCAATAATAAATTTGGTTGAAGTGGTGCTCCACGTGCCCGTCTTTGTACCACTTCCATTAGTAGCTGTCACCTGGCCATTATTGTTGAATGAAAAAACATAATTCGAGAAAAGTGAAGTTTCATCGCTGTTGTCAAAGTATAAACTTACCCGCCAGGATCCGGCAAGGTCATTAGAAGCAGGATTTGTATCTCCGGATTTTGAGCAGGAAGAAAAAGTAAATAATGCTATTGAAATTAAAAGCCCCAGCAAATATGGGAGTTTAAAAAATAAGATTTTTTTCATGATAAACTGGTTTGTTTGTACAAATAAACAATAGCTGGTTTTACCCCGCAAGTGAATATAACTGAACCAGCTTTTTCTGTATCTGAACAGGATAAATTTATTTTCCCAGCCATAGTTTAAACGCCGGAGACCGTTCGGTGCTTACAATGGTTTCAATTTTACAGGGCGGGGATAACTTAATAAGTATGCGGCTTTTGGTGTGTGCAAACATGTCTTCAATAGACTGTATAGAAATAATAAATTGCCTGTTAATCCTGAAAAAGCCATCCGGATCCAGCATAGCTTCCAGGCTATCCAGGTTATAATCTAAAACGTATCTCCGGCCATCCATAGTAACAATGAAATTCACTTTATCTTCTGTATAGAAATAAGCCACATCTTTTACTTGAAGCATTTTAATGTGTTCGCCATACCGTACTACAAAGCGTTGCTTATAAGCAGGAGATGGGTATGATTGCAGAATTTTATCAATCCCGGGTAAGGCGGTTATGGTGCGGGCAGAAAACTTTTCCAATGCAGTATCCAGGTCTTTTTGCTTTAATGGCTTCAAGAGATAATCTATACTATTTACCTGGAATGCTTTTAAAGCAAACTCATCATAAGCTGTAATGAAAATGACCGGGCAAGAGGGTGGAGTGATTGCAAATATATCAAAGCTGTTACCATCAGTAAGTTGTATATCTGAAAAGATCAGGCTGGGTGCTTCATTGTTCTGAAACCATGCTATACCTTCTTCTACATTTTTTATTACAGTTTCAATAATGGCATCAGGCCATGCCGCCTGTAGCATTTTAACCAGCCGGCGGGCAGCTGGTTCTTCATCTTCTATAATTAAGATTCGTTTCATGTCAGGAGCTTTTAATTAGTGGCAGGCAGACAGTAAATGTATAACCATCATTTTGAATAACTATTTCTTTTGGTTCTAATAACCCAAACCGGTTTTTAATATTTACAAGGCCCATGCCTGTACCGGCGGCTGCAGACTTGCGGGCAATGATATTATTTGATATAAACAAACTTTCACTGGTTGATACAATCTTTATCACCAGCGGATTTTCACGGGAGATGGCATTGTGCTTTATAGCATTCTCAATGAGCAATTGCAAACACAGTGGGGGTAAATAAAAATTATTTCTTATATCTCCCGGTACTTTTATTTCCAATTTTAAAGCGCCGTCATAGCGTTGTTCCTGAAGCCCGAAATAATTTTGCGCAACATTTATTTCTTCTCCCAGGCTGATTACTTCTTTATCCCTGTAGTTCACAATATCCCGAAAAAAATCTGACAGCTGTTCTGCATAGGCAACACCGGCAGAAGGCTTTTCTTCAATTAGGGTAATAAGTGTATTGAAACTATTAAACAAAAAATGTGGATTTACCTGGTTGCGCAATACTTCGAAACGGGATATCATCCTGTCACGTTTTAATTTTTCGACATTTTTAAAATGCCTTACCCGGTACTTCACACCGAGGTAAATAGCTGTGCCTGCAAGTATTAAAATCAACAGCCGAAACCATATTGTATTGTAAAATGCTTTTTGTATGGTAAACCTGAAACTGGCTTCAGAAGCATTGATAAACAGTTTATTCAATGACGATTGCACGCGGAAAGTATATTTACCTGGTGCCAGCCGCGGGAAATTTTTTGTTCTGTCATTGGTGATAATCCAGTTACTATCCAGGCCCTCTAACCGGTAACGGTAAAGTACAGCCGAAGGCTGGGAATAATACAAACCGGCATATGTAAAGGTGAAATTATTTTCATCATACGGAAAAGAATGCGGGCTACCAGGCGGCAAATCCTGCAAAAATATTTGAACATTATCCAGGAGCGTTACAGGCTGCTGTTCGTCACTTCCCGGAATATGTACATTTACTATACCCTGTAAAGTGCTGAGCCATAGGTTTCCCATTTTATCCATTGCATTTGCCTCAAGATCCTGAACGTTTATGCCCTCCAGCCCCTGTGCTGCATTCAGGTAGTAAAATTTACCTGTAATAATATTCATCACATCCACCCCCCGATCATTTATGATGATTAACTGGTTGGCTTTATTTGTATGCAGGGAGGATATTTGTAAACTACTCAAGCCGGAGTTTATATTATAATTGGTAAATATTTTACCATCCCATTTATAAATACCGGCGGTAGCAGTACTGAACCAGATATTTTGTTGAGCATCTTCAGCAATTGATAAAATATGGTCATCCAGAAGGCCGGATTTTTCGTCATAAGAAGTAAATCGCCCGCCGGATTTAACTACCAGGCCTTTTCCATCTGTGGCAAATAATAACCTGTCTCTACTATCCCGGAAAATAGTATAGATGTAGTTTGTTTTTGTCTGTTCGCGTGTTAAGTTGGTAAACGTAAAAACCGGGGGAAAATGTTTAACGGAATCTTGCAGATGAAAAATGCCCGCCCCCTGCAAGCTGGATACCATTACTTCTTTGTCATTGCCGGAGAGGTTTAAAATACTGCTGTTCATAAGCATACTGTTTCCTCTGAATTGTGACTGCTCTCCTGAATGAGTATTTAATAATATAATACCATTCCCCAGGGTGCCAATCCATAATACCCCTGATGTGTCCTGGAAAAAACTAGTCACTGGAGATATTCCTTTCAAATCTTTTAAGGCAATAAAAGTCTTCGTTTGGTTCCGGATATCATAACGGTTAATGCCCCGGGAAGCATTAGTGTATAAATATTGGGCCCCATCATAATAAAGTGTGTGTATGGTATTGTAAGGAGCCATACCCGGCATTTTCAGTATAGGGAAATTTGCAATTGCCGGTGAAGCTTTTGTAATAAAATTATCACCGCTGCTCAGCCAGAAATTGTTTTGCCTGTCCGCCACCAGGAACCGCACAGTTTTTAAAGAGGCCTGGGGGTAAAAGGAGAAATAAGATTGAGTGATGTGATAAGAGACCAGCCCCTGGCGTGTTCCAACCCAGGCGATGTTATTCAAAATTGTTATTGAAAAAATTTCCCCGAAATTCCAGTCTTTGTTGTTGATTACAGGATGCACTTTTTTTTGCTGGTAACTGTATATGCAAAGGCCACCAGATTCTGTGCCCACATAATATTCACCATTCTGAGCGGGTGCAATCGCAGTGACAAGATAATCTGTAAGTCCATCTGCCGGGCCAAGTGTATATACATTTTTTTTCCCCTTGTCATTAAAACGGCAAACATTAATTCCCTGGTCTGTCAGAGCGATGATGCTGCCGTCCGGCGTAGCCTGCAACCCATGAATATTTACATCGCTCATACCATCTTCTTCATTAAATAAATAGGGACGCCCTTTATGAATAACATATAACCCTTCTCCATACGCAGAAAACCAAACCTGGCCGTTGCTGTCTTCACAAAAATGATTTATCTTTTTAGCAGGAGTGCCTTCTTCCGGCGTATAAGGTTTGTATGAACCTTCATAAATATTGGCAAGAGATCCATCTTCATATCCAATCCACCACTTGCCATTTTTTTGTTGAAATATGGCTGTGACGGATGAAGGGTTTTTTGGTCCAGGAGTACTTTCTGGCTGAAATTGTAAACCATCAAATCGCAATATTCCTTGTGAGGTACCGGCGTAAATAATTCCTTTATTATCTTTAAACAGGCAATTAATCGCCAGTCCGGATCCGCCGGTAAAAAATTTTATTCCGGAAGTTTCCTGTGCCTGTATAGTCAAGCTCAGCAGGAACAGGGAAAAAGGCAGCCACAAAAATTTATATATCGCAATCTTCAACATCAGGGCATAAGCGTAGCTTTAACTTCTACTTTTATTTCAGATGCTAATTTTTCATTAACCACCCGTGGTATGGCTATCTGGTGATCTTCCAGTAAAACAGTAAACTCAGATTTTATATTCATGACCCCGTTTTTTGTGGTCATTTTTATTTTGATAATTCTTTCCTGGGTTACGCCGTGAATGGTTAAGTTTCCTTTTGCACGTACAACGTTTTCGCCATCTTCAGCCAGGTCTATATCTTCAATAATTTTACCAGAGAAAGTAGCATCCGGGTAACGGTTTGATTCTATATAATTTTCATTAAAATGTTCTTTTTGCAACGGACTGTTGAAACCCTGGAAACTGGAAGTCTTGATGGTAAAAGCAAAAATTTTACGTGTTAAATCTATCTTCCCACGCATTTCATTACTGGAAGCTTTTATGATCTCCAGCGGTGCATCAGAAGCAAAACTAATTTTACCATTCTGTGTCCCTAATTGGGTTTGGGCCATCGCACTTGAAAAAACAATTCCAGCAAAAAGAAAACAAGATAAGATAAATCTTAAGTTAGCCATAAGCTACAATTTAAATAAATTTAGCCTTATGGTAATGTAAAAAATATTTTATAACGTTAATGCTTTCCTATATTAAACACACGGGATATGTTGAAGCCAAAAAATACATCTCCTTTTTCCCAAAGCCCACGGGTTTCGGAAATAAACGTTCTTTCACTCATGCCCTGGGAATTTGTAAAATGAAGTTGAAAAACATGGCCCCCGGTTTCTATATCAACACCTACTGATAAACTATTTGTGGTACCGGAAAGTTTATAACCGGGTATCTGGTAATAATATTCAGCATTCAGGCTCATGCGGCGGCTCAACTTTTGCCTGCCTCCAATCCCTATTGCTAACAGATCGTTGGGTTCTGCCTGCAGGGCTACAAGGTTTTTATGAGAATAAGTAGGCATTAACTGGAATGAAAATCCTTCTGAAAATTTTCTTCCGATGATCAACTGGTGCGTAAAAAACAGCCGGGAACTAAAATAATTTTTTCGATTAGGGTCATCAAATTTTAATGTCTTCAATGCGATTGTGGGGACATAGCTTACCGTAACCGGCATTTTTTTTCGGCCGGTCGACTGCCGTAGCAACTTTAGTTTAAAAAATGCATCGTAAGTTTTTTCAAATGTGCTGCGGCCGATACCCACCATTAACCTGTTAGTAATCCCGAAATCAAGGCCCATACGCATAGTCGCATTATCCAGGCCGAAGAGTTCATAACCTCCGCCATTTAATTTTCCAAAGCGGTGGCTGATTTTCATATCCATAACACCTTTACCGACATTTTCTACCGTGTGTCCGTTAACCAGGCGGGTAGTTTTAAATGTTGCCGTTGTGTAAGTAGTAGCATTCGCATCCGATTGCATCACCTCATTTTCCAGTTGTGCCATAATATCAGTTGTATCCTGGCTATGGCAGCAGGTAGAAATGAAACCCAATATGACACACATTAAACCCTTCCTTATAAGCATAGTTTTTTATTTATAATTTTTGATCGTACACACAATTAACGGTAATATCGATTACTTCTGAAATATTATTTTTGACAACAGAAGGCACAGAAATTTTATAATCCTCCAGTTTTATTTTGAACATGGCGCTGCCAGTAACCATACCGGATTTAACAGTAATGTTACCTTCTGTTTTTACATCATCAGTTACGCCATGCAGCGTCATCTGCCCTTTTACCTTTATCTTATACACACCATCTTTTGTGAAATCAATATTTTTTAAGTCGTCCACTTGTCCCTTAAAAAGGGCTTTGGGAAACTTGTCACTCTCCATATAATTTTCATTAAAATGTTCTTCCATCAGGGCTTTTTTAAAATGAAAACTTCTTATGAGGACAGAAAACTGAAGGTCCCCGGTATTTTTATCCAGCACACTCATCACCTGGCTGTTATCTGCACTGATGTTTTCCATAATGGTCTTTGAAAAGAAAGAAATATTGCCATTTTTTGTATATACTTTTTGAGCCGATGCAGTTGTAATGGCTATAATGCATGTAAGGCTGAATAATACTAATTTTTTCATCTAATATATTTTAATTGTGACAGATTATTTAATTATTGGGGAAACCAGCGTCCAGCCATATGCGGATTTTAGACAGGTTACAATTGTTTAATTTGGGAGCATTTTTGGGCATAGGAGAATAGCTGGGGTTATGAGAAATAGCACCCCATAATCGGCCATTTGCAGCCTGTTGCTGTACGCCCGTATATGTATCCAGTCTTATGGCTGCGGATGGGGTAGTGCCTCCGTGGCAACTTACGCAAGAAGAACTTAGGATAGGCGCTACCGTTGTACTGTATTTCACCAAAGAGGTATCACAGGCGGTATCCGGGTAAAGAATTTCTTCTTTATCATAATAGCAACTCTCCAGCATTAATTGTAATACAGCAAAGATTGCAGCGGCCAGAATAATTTTTTTTAAAGTCATACTGTTTAATTATTAGGCGCCCCCGCATCTATCCATTTACGTATTTGCGATAAATTACAGGCACTGAGTTTAGAAGCATTTTTGGGCATTGGTGAATACCCTGGTGCGTGTGTAACGGCTCCATATAGACGCCCGTTTAACGCCAGCGCTTTTACTATAGTATAATTGCTTAAATCTATTCCACCGCTGGGTGTGCCGCCACTGTGGCA
>JBDSWG010000040.1:0-6580 GCA_039926825.1 Ferruginibacter sp. | reverse complement strand
TAAATATAGAAGGCATAACCAATCTAAATGGTAATTATATTCTCAGCAACCGGGGCAACAAAGGGTTTCTTAAAAATTACATGATTGTTTTGCCGGAAAATTTCTGGCTGCACCAGGACTCCTGTGTTATTTACACCCTACTGGCTGGGGTTAATAAAGATACGGCTGCCTTTAATGGCATCTCTGGCCTGGAATATGATTTTGCTTCGGACAAGCTACTGGCCACCGTCTCTACAGAAAATACTTACAGCAATAATGCTGATGGTGAGATAGGGAAAAGTTACCTCTGGCTATTTTATGATATGCAGGAAAAAAAAAATTACCGGGCGGTAAACCCGGATATTATCATTGACCTGGGCAAATCAGACAACCGTTTTACGGGCCATAAAATAGAAGCGGTCACCATTCTTTCCCGTTCCCGGAAGCAGATGGATCTTTTGTTTGTAGCAGATGACGATGACGGCTACACGCACTTGTTTAAGGCCAGGCTTATTTTTAATTAATTAGTAGCCCAAAAATAATCCAGGGCCGCAGTTGCAAGTGCCATACACACCGCTATAATAAAAGCCGGCGTCCAGCCTTTTACGTCGAAGCCGCTGAAAAATTTATCAGCAAGTTTAATCATGATAGTAGTAACCACCAGCGCCACCAGGAATTTAAGGAAAAATAAGGTGACGAGGTTCAGGGGAAAAGAAATAAGCCAGCCAAGTAAAACATTGAGCAAAGCGACCACTACTGCTACTGCCAGGGCAGTGCCATAATTTTTAATTTTAATGTCTGGGATAGCCATCGCCAGCAGCATAATGATAGCGGCGTCGAGTAAAAGAGAAATGAGTAAATGCATAATTAAGGGTTTAATTGTTATTTGTTGTTACCATTCTTTAAAAACTGTACCAAACCTGTCATGTAGGTTTGTTGATCATCGTAAAAGCTCATATGGCTGCCTTTAGGACAAAGTAAAAAGCGCCCATTTTTTACCTGTGTACTCATCCATTTCATATGTTCGGGATCCATTGTATCAAACGCTCCGCCAATGGTAAGCGTTGGTACCGTTATTTCCGGCAGGCGCTGGCTTACATCCCAGTTGGCAAGTTTACCAGCAATGCCGAATTCACTGGGGCCTTGCATCGTTACATAAAGCGATTTGTTCATTTTCGCAAAAGCCCTGTTTACCGGATCGGGCCATTTATCAAGGGGCAGGCGTAAAATATGTTGTGTATAAAAATTCTCCATGAGCAGGCCCATGTACCTCGGATTATTAAAATCATTATTTGCCTCCATGGATTTAATACTATCTAAAATAACGGGACTCATTTGTTGTGCCAATACAGAATCTGCGTAACGGCCATATGCCGGGCAACTGCTCATCATATTGCTTATGATAAGGCCCTTCATATTTGCCTGGTATTTCAAGGCATATTGCATGGCAAGGATGCCACCCCATGAATGTCCAAGCAGGTAAAAATTATCTTTATTAAGTCCTAAGGCCAGCCGTACATGTTCTACTTCTTCCACATACCTGTCCAGGTTCCAGAAACTCGTGTCTGCAGGGTTATCAGAGAAACCTGTACCGGATTGATCGTAATAAATAAATTCTATGCCTTCTGCCGGAAGGAAGCTTTCCATACATTCAAAATATTCATGCGTAGCGCCCGGGCCACCGCTGAGCAGGAGTAATTTTATTTTGGGATTATTGCCAATACGTTTTGTCCAGATGTGTAACGGGCCTTTTGCAGAAGGCACTTCAATAATATTTATGCCACCGTCCTGGATGCCGGAATCTAAAGGCGCAAAATATGATGCATGATCCGCAGACGTTGCTACGGGTTGCCGGCAACTACTGCTAATCATTACCGTTAGTATAAGACAACCCAGGATTATCTTTCTCATAATGTGTGTTTACAGGTCTGTGTAAGGGGAAAAATATTTCTTTTCCGTTTCCGGCCATTCTTCTTTTATAAAGCTAAAATACACACTATCCCGCAGCGTGCCATCATAGTTTACCATGTGGCGGCGGAGAATACCTTCTTTTTCTGCACCCAATTTATGCATGGCTTTCTGGGAGCGCTCATTTAGTAAACTGGTTTTTAGTTCTATGCGGTTCAGGTTGAGCTTTGTAAATGCATGGGTAAGGAGCAAATGTTTACTAGCCATGTTAAGCCCGGAGCCGCGGGCATTTTTGTTATACCAGGTCCAGCCAATTTCCATCCTGCTATGTGGGGCTGCAAAGCTACCAAAGCGTGTACTGCCGGCATATTCCCCAGTAAGCTTATCATATACCGCATAAGGCCATTGATTATTGTTTTCTTTCTCTGTTATCGCTTCATCAAAATAATTTTTGAAATCAGTTTCATCCTTAATAAATACACTGGTTAACTTCCATAATTCTTTTTCCATGGCTAAGGGTACTAAATATTCAAAATGTTTCTTTTCCAAAGGTTCCAGCCGGGCACGGTCATTTTCCAGGATAATATGTTGCCCGGCATCGAAGTGTGCAAGCATGTCAGATCATTTTAGATTTGATAATAGTAGCGACCAGTTTATCTACCGGTAAGGTTACTGACTCCGCAGAAAATTCTTCCCAGGCAATAAAGCGGAAACATTCTGCTTCCCCGTTTTCCCCGGCTTTTTCCAGTTCTTCTTTGTCGAAATTGAAAGGCTTTGTGTTAATGCGGGCAGTGATGGCTTCCAGCGCATGAACAAAATAGTAAATAGCAATGAGTTGTTCGCCTGGGCGGAAGGCACTGGGCTGGTAAAAATCTGTGGTGTAAATATGATCTCCTACGTCAATCTTTAAATTCATCTCTTCCATGAATTCTCTTTTCAGGCAATCTCGTGTGCCTTCACCAACTTCCATTCCACCACCGCAAAATTTTGTGTAGTTACCACCGCGGATTAATTCATCGCTGACGAGAATTTCTTTTTTATCATTGACCAATATGCCATATACCCTCAGGTTAAACATAGCTATCTTTTTGTACGTCGGAAATAATTTAATACCACGAATAACAGGATAATAATACTCACGCTTACGGGTACCCAAAAAGCAATAGGGGAGTGCTGTAATGGCAATGGCACATTCATGCCATAGATGCTGGCAATAAGCACCGGTACGCTCAGGAAGATGGTGAGTGTCGTTAGCCTTTTCAATACCTCATTCTGGTTATTACTGATGATGCTCGCGAAAGCATCCAACGTACTGCTCAGGATGTTGGTATACGTATTCGCCGTCTCCAGGGCCTGCGACGTTTCAATGATCATATCATCCAGGAAATCTTTTTCATCATCACTCAGGTGCAGGAAGTTGGTGCGGGCCAGTTTGATCATAAGTAGTTCATTACTGCGCAGGGCCGTAACAAAATATACAAGGCTTTTCTGTATTCGCATCAGTTGCAGCAGTTCTTCATTCCGGTTGGCATCATAAAGTTTTTGTTCCAGCATATTGCGGCGCTGGTTTATTTCTTTCAGGTGTTCCTGGAAGTTGGTGGTGATTTTTTCAAACACCTTCAGCACCATCATATTCATTTTATCGGGGTGCCGTTTTTGAAACGTGTTCAGGAATTTTTTTATGGCTTCATTTTCAAACGAGTTAACAGTCACAATCTGGTCGTTCGTAAGAATAATACATATCGGTATGGTGATGTAAAAGGCATCACTTTCATTAAAGGAATTATTTTCTGTTGGGGTTTTAATAACGATGAGCTTTACGTCATTTTCTATTTCATAGCGGCTGCGCTCATCTATATCCAGGGAATCTTTTAAAAAATCCAGGGGGATATTTAATGCCGTACTCAGCTCAGAAAACTCTTCCTGTTTAAGCGGTGGCAGCACATTCACCCAACTTCCTGAAACGGGCTGGTCTATGGCAAGCGTCTGGTGCTGCTCTATTTTAAAATATTGGATCATATTAAACTATTTCTGTTTCCCCGGTAAACACCAGTTCCGCAGGCCCGCAAAGCCATATATTGGTAAAGCTTTTTTCATCAACTTTATTATATTCTACACTTAAATTTCCACCGGGTGTGTGTACTTCCACGCGGTTAAAGCCCCTGTTGTTGTGGGCGCTCACCAAAGCGGAAGCGGTAACTCCTGTGCCGCAACTTAACGTTTCATCTTCCACACCGCGTTCATAGGTACGCACATAAATTTTATCTTCCCCGATGGTTTCCACGAAGTTTACATTAATTCCTTCTTTAATAAATTTCTTGCTGTTGCGTATATCCCTTCCCGATTCTACCACGTCTATATTATGAATATCCGTCGCAAACTTTATAAAGTGTGGGGAACCCGTATTTACTATTGCAAAATTGGGATGCTCCTCCACTTCCGTAATATCTTTCATCTTTAGGCGGATGATATTATTATTGTCAATTTCGGCTTCATGCAGGCCATCTGCCGCCATAAATTTGTAGGTGTATTTGTGCATACCAAGTTTTTGTGCAAAACGAACCATACATCGGCCGCCGTTACCACACATCGATCCGGCCCTGCCATTAGCATTAAAATAAATCATCTCGAAATCAACACCTTCTTTTTTATTCATAAGCATCAGGCCATCGGCACCTATACTAAACCGCCTGTTACAAAGATGTTTTATCTGCTCTTCAGCCAGATTTGAATATTCATCATTTCGGTTATCCAGCACAACGAAGTCATTACCCGCTCCCTGGTATTTAAAAAATTTTATCAGCATTATATTTTGGTATCTATAATTTCTAGGGTTTTTACAATGAGGTTTTCTACAGCGGCGCCACCGTCTTTGCTGAATTCTTTTGTTATCCGGTTAGCAACAATCGCACTTAAAGATAGGCAATGGTGCCCTAACACTTTTCCCATACCATAAATGGCGGATGTTTCCATTTCAAAATTACTAATTCGGTTGTTACCAAACCTGAAACTGGTTAACTGGTCAATCAACTGTGGGCTGGTGAGCCCCATTCTCAACACCCTTCCCTGTGGGCCGTAAAAACCGGGGCAGGTAACGGTTATGCCCTGGTGGTAACCTGTTACAAATTCTTTGAGCAACTGCATGGAACCTAACGTAATATAAGGAGCAGAAATACCCTGGTGCAATTGTGTGTGTGTATTGAAAGCCTGTAATAATTGTTTCTCCTCATCATTATTTTCATGCAGGTAAAAATTCATCAGGTTATCCAATCCCAGCCCATGTGTGGTAGCTACAAAACTATCTACCGGTATTTCTTTCTGCAGGGATCCGGAAGTGCCAATACGGATTATTTTTAAGGATGTTAGTTTGTCTTTTATGGTGCGGCTTTCAAAATCTATGTTCACAAGGGCATCCAGTTCATTAAGTACTATATCAATATTATCCGGACCGATGCCCGTACTCGTAACCGATAGTCTCTTCTTGCCCAGGTAACCGGTATGGGTTACAAATTCGCGGTGATTATTTTTCACCTCTACAGAATCAAAATGTTTGCTCACTTCTTTTACCCTGTCCGGATCGCCCACGGTTATGATGGTATGAGCAAGTTCTTCCGGGCGGCAGTTTACGTGGTAAATGGCTCCGCGGTCATTGATAATTAATTCAGATGGGGCGATAATATTCATACTTGTTTTTAAAAAAGTTTAGGTGGCAGGCGTTTGAAAATATGGATAAAAATACCCTATTTTTGCAACTCACAAAACGAAGCCTGTTTATTTTGGTTTCATTTATTTCCTGGTCCGATGGCCGAGTGGCTAGGCAAAGCTCTGCAAAAGCTTCTACAGCGGTTCGAGTCCGCTTCGGACCTCAAAGCCTTAATTTTTAAGGCTTTTTTTATTATGAGAATACTCAATATGGCTGGTGTGGCCACAGCGTTACTATTGATTGGAGTCTGTTTTTTACCCTGGACGTACCATGCAGACCTGCAGAAAAATTTCACCGGTTTTTTTTCAGAGAAGCAGGCTTATGGCCGTCCGGGTATATTTATCATTCTCTTCAGCCTCCTGTATATGGTCATGCTAATTATCAATAAAACCTGGTCAAAAAGGGTCTTACTGTTTGTAGCTGCATTAGCATTAAGCTATGCGATTAAAACCTATGTTCTTTACACTTCCTGTTACAATGCCTATTGCCCGGAAAAAAAAGCCGGTATTTTTTTAGAATTGCTATTGCCCATTGCTATGCTCATAATTTCCCTATTGGTCTATAATGAGAAAAAGAAAAATCTGAATTAATTACAAAACCTCGAACTTGGAACCTCGAACTTTGACCCTTCCAACCTTCAACTTTCAACCTTCATCATTTCTCACCCCTTCTTCGCTTCCTTCCCCCACGCATCTTTCAGCGTAACAGTTCTATTGAAAACCAGCTTTTCCGAAGTGGCTTCTTTATCCAGGCAAAAATATCCCTTGCGCAAAAACTGGTAAGCGGCACCGGTAGTAGACCGTTCCAGGGAGGCTTCCAGTTTTGCCCCGGTTATAACAACAAGCGAGTCGGGATTAATGTGATCTTTAAATTCTCCTTCTGCTGCATTCATGTCTTCTGTAAGGAACAGGCGCTCATACAAACGTATTTCTGCATCAACTGCATCGGCTGCATTCACCCAATGTATAGTACCTTTTACGGCGATGCCAC
>JBDSWG010000039.1:0-2705 GCA_039926825.1 Ferruginibacter sp. | reverse complement strand
TACATTTTCTTTTGCAGCTCCATATTCATTTTAATGTAATCGTCATTCTTAGCATCACGTGCTAGCTCCAGCGAACGGGCAGAACTGGCCATGGCAGCAGTTTTATCTCCCATATCTTTTTCTATACGGGCTTTCAATAGCCACATATAATATGCTTTAGGATTTTCGCCTACAGCCTTCGTAACATTTTCCAGGGCCTTAGCATTATTCTTATCCATATCATAATAGAATTGGGCTGCCTGCCAGTAAGGTTTTTTCTCGCCCATGAGCGCAGTTTCCATCTGCATGCGAATCCTTTCTTTCACATTCGATTTTATTGGTACAGATACCATCGTTTTTTCCCACATAATTTGCAGGTCACAACTCTCCGGAGTGATGTTGGCAAACTGCATCGTGAACGTTTCCAGTGGCATCTTCATTTTTTCTGAAGGCACTTTCATACGTACAACATCTGCAGATTCTGCATAGCCGGTAGTACCCCAGTTAGTGGTTCCTTTATTCAGGATAATTTCCCAGGTATCATCACCGGGAATGGTGTACAATGCATAAGAACCCGTGTCTATTTTCTTGCCATTCATTTCAACAGCATCTGTAAACTTGAGCAAGGTAGCACTGTTGGCCCCCGTCCGCCAGATGGTGTTAAATGGTACGAGATCTCCATAAACTTTCCTTCCTTTGGCAGAAGGGCGGCTATACGTTAATTCAATTGCTCCTAATGCAAAGTCTTGTTTTATGGTTTGCGTGGAGGAAGGTGCCGGCATTTTAACCTGGGCTTCAGCCAGGCCGGTGCAAAATAAAAATGCGATGGGTACAATAATTTTCTTCATAATTCTAGGTTTATTAATTTGGTTACTCAAAATGTATTTTTATGGTCTGGTATATGAGTTGATTGCTCATAAATTGCAAATGTGATTGAATTAGTTTTTCAGAATATCCCTGTAGGCCAAACAGGCCGGCGGCATTTCCTTTGTTAATGGCTATTTCCAGGTAGCCCGCCGCATTAAATGAGGCTAATTTTTCTCCTTCGGCCACATCTGCATAACTTTCGCTGATGCGGGTAATGACTTCATCCCGCCGGAATTCTATGATAAATTTACGACCCTTTCTCTGTTCCTGGAAATCATCTTTCTGTATGTTGACAACCACGTTCTCAAAATTATCAATAAAAAGGATTTGACCTTCCATCCAATTCGGGCCATGTAAAGGGCGCAAAGCATTTTTTACTTTTATAGAAATTTCCGGGTCGCCTACATCTTGTAAAGCTGCGCCGCGGGCCACGGCATCAATAGCTTTACCCATCACCTGCGTACAATAAATGACATTTTTCAGGCTTTCTTTTGCCAGGGGAAGGCCCACCGTTTCCTGCGGCAATTCCTCCAGTATCATCGTCAGCAAGCCATTATCCGGGCAGAGAATATACTGGCCGTTATGCCGGGCTAAAATAATATGTTCGGGCTTTTCATTAAAGAAATCTACCATCACGATGTGAAAAGTGCCGGGTGGGAAATTTTTTATGGCATTTCGGCAAACGTATGCTGCATGCGGGTAATTGAACGGAGGAAGCAAATGTGTAATATCTGTTATACGGGCCTCATCTATTAACTGGAACAACTGACCCTTAATAGCGCCGGGAATAAAATCCTGTAAACCGATATCGCTGGAAAGGGTAATAATAGGCATAGCAAACATAATGGGTCCAACTTATTTTATAAGTTCACCACTTTTAATAAAAAATTTTTTAACGAGTTTATCCGCCCAGGAAGGGAAAAATTTATTCATGAAAATAGTTTGTTTTCCCTGGAAACTAAGCACCACGTTGCGTTTTTTCTTTGCAATAGCATTCAAAATATGCCCGGCACATGCTTCCGCTGTCATTAGTTCTTCTTCATTTATCGGGCTTTCTCCCTGGGCTTCCCCATTTTTGTTTAGCGCAGCATTACGAATGTTGCTTCGGGTAAACCCGGGAGAAATGCAAACTACATTTACATCATCATCAATAAGTTCTGTGCGAATAGCTTCCAGCCATCCATTTAACGCAAATTTACTGGCAGAATAACCACTTCGCCCAGGTAACCCACGATAGCCGGCAATGGAAGATATAGCTGCAATGGTTCCTTTTGTTTCTAATAATGAAGGCAGGGCAAGTTTCGTACAATAAACACTGCCAAAATAGTTGATGTCCATTAACCTGCGGAAAACTTCTACATCTGTGTCTTTGAGCATACCCCGCATAGAAACGCCGGCGTTATTTATGAGGACGTCAATATGCCCGAATTGTTTAATGGTACTGTTGATGAAAAGCTGGCATTCATTATAACGGCTTACATCTGCCACAACCGTGTGGAGCGGGAGCCCTGTATATTTTAGTTGCAGGTCATATAGCTTATCCTGGTTACGGCCGCAAGTAGCAATTTTAGCCCCCATCGGCAATAACATTTCAACCAGCGCTTTGCCTATACCGTCACTACCCCCCGTTATAGCCACCACTTTATTGCTAAAAAACTTTTCCATATAAAATATTGGCAAAAATAGGCTACCTGCTTTTATACGCAGGCTTCAAATTAAACTTTATGGAAAATAAGGGAATAAAAAATCGCTGCGGTCGAAGGCAGCGATTATCATAAAAAATTCAGATGTGAACTGGCTGGGACTCGAACCCAGGGCCCATACATTAAAAGTGTATTGCTCTACCAACTGAGCTACCA
>JBDSWG010000038.1:0-5192 GCA_039926825.1 Ferruginibacter sp. | reverse complement strand
AGAAAAATAATACTATTAGCCAGAAACCAATATCGAGTCATAAGTTTGTGTCTTAAAAAAAGTAATAATTAATTTTATTTCCAGTCACATTTTATTAAAATGAAGTACTTAAATATGTTTTTGGCATCATGAAATTCCTAATATTTCAAATGTCGGAATATTATTCAAAGGAAAGATTTTTAGGTCTTCCTCGCCTCCTCTATCACCTTCTCCCCTCCTAACCATTCCATACAGGCATGATCTCCACGCCAGCAGGGCTTATTGCCAAAGACTGAGCAGGGCCGGCAGTCTAATTGAATTTGTACAGCGGATTCTAACGGTAACCCATACCCCATAAACCCGGCATAAGGATGGGTAGCCCCCCAGATGCTTAGAACGGGCACACCCAACATGGCGGCCATGTGCATGTTAGCAGAGTCCATGGTTATTACCAGGCGAAAGCGGCTGAGCAAAGCCATTTCCTGCTCCAACGAAAAAATACCAGCGGCATTCTTTATGTTTTTGTGGACGGTTGCCCACTCATTGAGCAGGGAGGCTTCCGCGGCACCACCACCCAGCAGCACAACTGTATTGCCTTCTGCTGCCAGTTTATTTATGATGCCCTGTATGCGATCCAGGGGATATAACTTGGGGGCATGTTTGGCAAAGGGCGCTACGCCTATAATTTTGTCGGGCAGATCCCGCAGCCATATATCCAGCTCTTTCTCAAATGCTGCATGATAAATTCTTTCTACTTTTCCGCTAAGAACAAGGGGAAATCCAAGGGCTGTAAATACATCAGCATAGCGCTGATGGCTTGTCTTTAAGGGACGGAAAATTTTATTATTTCTCCGGGTGAGTGCTTTCTTTTCCTGCCTGCCTTTGTCTATTACTTTCACAGGAATACCCCTTAGATGAAAAAAGTTCCTGAGCACAATAGTACGCAAAACATTATGCAAATCCGCCACAGCTGTGAATTTGGCTCCTTGTGTAAGTTCCTTATATAACTCGTAGATTCCCTTAAGGCCTTTATGGGTTTCTTTGAGATCTGCCCCAATGAAATACAGTCTGTCAATGCCTTTGAAAAAAGCCGCAAATTGCCGGCTACTCAGTACCGTTACCTTGAGTGCAGGATGCTGTTGCAGCAATTCTTTTATCACAGGCACGAGCATGGCAACATCTCCCATTGCAGAAAAGCGTATCACCAGGATGTGGTCTTCTGCCGCAGGCATAATTATTTTTTTGTAGCGTAAAGTATCGGGTTGAGGTTTGGGTCATTATACATTTTCATCTGGCGGTATACTTTCATGTATTTTTTCCCTTCCCCGATTTCATGCAGCAATGCATCTATGGCACCACAGAGATCAGCTTCCTGCTGCTTTAATATGGCCAGCTTAACACTGCAGGCTTCTTTATGTTCTGCTTCGGAACCCGGGCGGTTTACTTCTTGCTGCATGTGGTATATTTTGAGCAACAGTATGCTTAACCGGTCTATAGCCCAGGCAGGGCTTTCTGTGTTGATGGTGGCGCCTTCTATTGGCTTAATAGATTTGTATTGGTCCAGAAAATAACTGTCAATATATTCCACCAGGTCCGTACGCTCCTGGTTGCTGCTATCTATCCGCCGCTTCAATGCCAATGCCGCAACAGGTTCTATGTCCGGGTTGCGTATGATATCTTCCAGGTGCCATTGCACTGTATCAATATAATTTTTCTGGTAAAGTAAATATTCCGGGCTGCCGGTAGCGTAGGGATTTTTTGCCCGTACATCCACATCATCCTGCAGGTGATAATCTGCAATACTTTGGTTAAAAACAGCCTGGCAAAGGGCACTCATCATAAAATTCATTTACGCAAAAATAAAACAATGAAGCCGCAATATGGCCTACCCTATTTTGCGTCCAGCTTTTTATTCATGCCCTGCACCACGTCACTCGTGATGTTAAGTGCGGAGTCTTTGTAAACCATGTAATCCAGGCCCGTACCCGTGGTAAGAATGTACATGTATTGTTTATCCTTATTATAATCAGCCAAAAATGTTTTTAGCTTTTTTTGAATGTCATCCATAAACTTATAGCTCTTCTCACTCAGCTTCTGCATCATGGTTTGTTTACGGCTTTCCAGTTGCTGCTGCGCCTGGTAAAGTTCTCCCTGGAATTTTTCAGCTTCTGCCTGGGTGATGGCATTGCCTTTTTTCAAAAAATTATCTTTACGGCTTTCCAGATTCCGCATGCCACTGTTCCAATCCGATTCAATATTTTTTTGTTCTGACTCTAATTGACGACGGCGTTCTTTTATATAATTAATGTGTTCATTAAGAGAATCTAAATCTACGTATGCTATTGGTGGGCGAGCATCCCCGGCCTCTGAAGCTACAACCCTGGTGCTTCCTGATGTTTGAGTGGATTGTGTTACGGCTTTGCCAGGACCACTGAAAACTTTTACATAAAGAATAATGACTGCAATAAAAAGCACTGCATTTAAGATAAGGGACAATTGTTTCATGTTGATATTTGATTTGGAACGTTCCGCTGTGGCGGTGGGCGGCAAGATATATACAATGGGTTGCCTGGCAATATTTTCTATGAAAATTTTGGAAGACCTTAACGGGTGTTAAGGCTAAAAAAAAGAGCAGTGATGAGCTGCTCTTAAATTTATTTTATCTAACAATTACTCTTCTTCGTCGAAGCTCATGGCTTCTTTCGTCGTCATCAGCAATTCATATTCTTCTTTACTACCTACGATCATGTTTTCAAAATCACGCAGACCCGTACCAGCCGGTATGTGGTGACCCGTAATTACATTCTCCTTCAGGCCAAGCATTTCATCGGTTTTACCTTGTATGGCAGCCGAACTAAGTACCTTGGTTGTTTCCTGGAAGGATGCCGCAGATATCCAGCTATGTGTACCTAATGAGGCTTTTGTAATACCCAGCAGCAACGGTGATGATGTTGCAGGGCTGGCATCCCGGTATTCAGTCAGCTTCCTGTCCGCACGGCGCAAGATGCTGTTTTCTTCCCGTACTTCACGCAGGGTAACAATCTGGCCGCTTTTAAGCGTGGTGCTTTCACCACTGTCTGTAATCACTTTCTTATCGTAGATGAAATCATTCTCAGCATTAAAGTCCATGCGATCTTCCGTATCCCCTTCCAGGAATTTGGTATCACCGGCATCTTCAATGGTTACTTTACGCATCATCTGGCGAACGATAACTTCAATATGCTTATCGTTAATCCGCACACCCTGGAGGCGATAAACTTCCTGTATTTCATTTACTACATAACCTTGTACAGCAAAAGGCCCTTTGATAGAAAGGATATCTGCCGGTGCAGTCTGGCCATCACTTAAGGCAGCACCTGCTTTTACAAAGTCACCATCCTGCACCAGGATCTGGCGGCTCAATGGAACCAAGTATTTACGTACCACACCATCTTTTGCTTCTACAATAATTTCGCGGTTACCACGCTTAATAGCACCGAAACTCACCACACCATCAATCTCACAAACCACAGCCGGGTTGCTCGGGTTCCTTGCTTCAAACAATTCTGTTACCCTTGGCAGACCACCCGTGATATCCTTCAGCTTGCTGAGGATACGTGGAATTTTTACAAGTACCTGCCCGGCTCTTACCTGCTCACCCTGGTCTACAACAATGTGCGAACCAACCGGGAGGTTATAAGATTTTTTCTCTTTTCCTTCTACTATAATAACCGGTAACTTGGTTTTATCTTTTGTTTCAATAACCACTTTTTCCCTGTGACCTGTTTGCTCATCTGCTTCATCACGGTAGGTTACACCTTCAATAACGGCTTCAAATTCGATCTTACCGACTACTTCCGCAACGATTACGTTGTTGAACGGATCCCATGTACAAATGGGTTCACCTTTTTCTATCTTTTGGCCATCTTTCACTTTCAGTACTGCACCATAAGGAACGTGAACACTGTTAAGTAAACGATCTGATTTCACATCTATATTCCGGATTTCACCGGTACGACCGATAACCACCTGGATTTTTTTGCCTTCGTTATTTTCTGTAGATACTGTACGCAAACCATCAAACTGTAATGTACCGTCAAACTTTGCATAAACAGATGATTCTACCGATGTAGAGCCCGCCACACCACCCACGTGGAATGTACGGAGGGTAAGCTGTGTACCTGGTTCACCAATAGACTGGGCAGCTATAATACCAACGGCATCTCCACGCTGGGCCAGCATTCCGGAAGCCAGGTTCTTACCATAACATTTCACACAAACACCTCTCTTGCTTTCGCAAGTAAGTACAGAACGAATTTCAACTGTTTCAATGCCAACTTCTTCAATCTTACGGGAATCTTCAGCACTGATTTCTTTACCCGCTTCTATAATTAATTCTTCTGTAACGGGGTCAAAAATATCGTGCAGTGAAGTACGCCCTTCAATCCTATCACTCAAGGGTTCAATAACATCTTCATTGTCTTTCAATGCCTGGGTTGCAATACCCCGGAGGGTTCCGCAATCTTCATCATTGATGACCACATCCTGCGCCACATCCACCAGGCGACGGGTAAGATAACCCGCATCCGCTGTTTTAAGAGCGGTATCTGCAAGACCTTTACGGGCACCATGCGTAGAGATAAAATATTCCAATACACTCAGGCCATCTTTAAAATTCGCCAGGATAGGATTTTCAATAATTTCACTTCCTGAAGAACCAGACTTACGTGGCTTTGCCATCAGTCCCCTTAAACCAGCGAGCTGCTTAATCTGCTGCTTGCTACCACGGGCACCGGAATCCAGCATCATGTAAACAGAATTGAATCCTTGTTTATCCTGTGCCAAATCTCGTATAAGCGTTTCAGTTACCTTGGTATCTACCCGGCTCCAGATATCAATAATCTGGTTGTAACGCTCGTTATTCGTGATGAGACCCATATTATAACTTTCCCAAACTTCTGCTACTTCACCCTGCGCATTTTCTACGAGCTGGGCTTTTACAGCGGGAATAATAAGGTCATTAATGTTGAATGATAAACCACCGCGGAAGGCCATACGGAAACCGAGGGTTTTAATATCATCCAGGAATTTAGCTGTGATGGGAACACTGGTCCATTTAATAATGTCACCAATAATTTCCCGCAGGTTTTTCTTTGTTAATAAAGCATTTACAAAACCTACTTCTTTAGGAACGTGCTGGTTGAAAATAACACGGCCCACTGTTGTCTCAATCA
>JBDSWG010000037.1:0-3079 GCA_039926825.1 Ferruginibacter sp. | reverse complement strand
CGGCAAGTGGGCTGCTATTATGAATTCTTATTCTTAAATCTGTAAAAGGAGAAGGGCCAGCAGGAGCACCTGTAGAATAAGCATAAACAGTAATTTTGGAAACAGCCCAGGAAGGTCCGGCAGGTACAGTAAAATCATCTGCTACCGAATTATTAGCCGTAATTTGGGCACCAACTCCTGAAGTGCTATTGGCCACAGTAGTATTTCCAGTTACATTCTGTGCTTCGCTCCATGTAAACCCTGCGGGTGCCGCCGTGCCATTCAGGGCAGTGGCGCCAGTGCTCAATACACCATTGACATAAGTCTGTGCATGTATTGTATTTGTGAAACCACAAAGCAGGCAACCTGCAAGGAAAATTCCTATAAAATTTTTTCCAACTTTTTTTAAAGTAGTATTTAAATGCATAAAATCAATTTTTGTTAGTATTAAGTGAAATTCTTATTTGTAAAGGAAAAATTAGGGCTTTTTCGCAGCTGCTTTCTTTGCTTTTTCTCCGGCAAGAATGTCTACGGCATTCTCAGATTGTGCTGAAGACATTTTAGTATCGGTCTTTGGAGTGGGTAAAATATTCTTTTTAAAATCAGCGTTTTTAATTTTGACCTTCTCAGCCTCAGCTTGTTCAGGAGTTTGTTTTACATCGCCGGCTTTTGTTGCAATTACAAACGATTTCTTTTTAAGATGTCCTTCCTGCGCTTTTGCTATCATTCCTATAGACAAGAAGCAAAAAGAGAAGAGTAAGATTTTTTTCATGATTTTTATTTATAATTTTTAACAATTTAGTAGCATTCAAATATACCTCACTTGCGTTTACAAAAAAAAATTATATCAAAGGATTATTAACTTAAGAACGAAAAAATATTTTTTTTGAGTTTTCAAGTAAATATTTCAGACAATAATGTTTGCAGTTTCAATTAAAGTTATACTGTAAAATCAGCTGGTTTTAACTATCAGGGAGGAAAAATAAAAACTTCAAGATACTTCTATACAAAAATTGTTATATATCAATGTTTATTAGTTAAGCTTAGTTCCTTTTACTATGAATAAAGTTTTTTAATCCTTTAAGTTATAAGAGATTTATGAATGGTTCGAATCTTACTTAATTAATCGTCCTCCCATAATGATATAGCTTTTTATAAAATGTATCATTTTAAAATTTCTGATTTTTCATATTGATTTTATTTCCTTTCTTTATAAACTGATGCTAAATGAATTCCGACGGTCGCGGCTGGTACAGTCAATCATTTATTCTGTGGTAGGCATTTTCACTTACCCGGGTATAAATATGATAAACAAACTAAGCATCCGCGGTATGGAGAACTTAGAAAATCTGCCGAATAATAATGTGCTTTTTGTAAGCAATCACCAGACTTATTTTGCTGATGTCATCACCTTCATTCATATTTTCTGTGCCCATAAATGGCGGCGGAAAAACAGGCTGGGCCTCCCTTTTTATCTTTTGTTTCCTTTTACACGAATAAAGTATGTTGCTGCAGAAGAAACGATGAAAGCCAGTATGCTTACACGGCTGTTCCGCATGGCCGGGGCGCTAACGGTAAAGCGTACATGGCGATCCGAAGGCTCGGAAGTGAGGCGTGGCCTGGATCCTTCTGATACCCGCAAAATACACCAGGCGCTTGCAGAAAACTGGGTCATTACTTTTCCGCAGGGTACCACAAAACCTTTTGCACCCGGCCGTAAAGGCACAGCATACATCATAAAACATAACCAACCCATTGTCATACCAGTTATTATAAATGGCTTCTGGCGGGCCTTCAATAAAAAAGGGTTGAAATTTAAAAAGAAAGGGTCGCTGTTATCTGTAACCTTTAAGCCTCCCCTTCAAATAGATTACCTGCAGGAAAGCCACGAAGAAATACTGGAAAAGGTTATGGATGCCATTGAGCAAAGCAAAAAATTTATGCTTAAAAGCAAGCATCACCTGATGACCATATTAGATAAATAAATAGCTGTAAAAAGCGATGCCATACAATATGGCGACCCCATCTTTAAGCTGGGCTGACTGCAATACGATCCCTTTTACAATGAAGGCCGGACCCAAAAAATTATACAAACAAAGCCCTTAATTCTTCGGCTTCCTCAGGTTTCATTTTGCCTCCTAGTATCAGCCGCAACTGGCGCCGGCGCAAGGCACCATCATAAAGTTTTTTATCTTCCGGCGTTTTAGGAACGACCTTGTTTACTTTGCGGGGTTTACCTGTAGGGTCCAGCGCTACAAAGGTGTAGTAGGCTTCATTGCTTTTATATTTATATTGCTGGATAGCGTCTTCTCCAAAAACTTTGATGTGCACTTCCATACTACTGGTGAAGGCACGTGTTACCTGGGCTTCAATATGTACCACGTTGCCGATTTTAATCGGCGTTTCAAAAGAAATATTATCTACAGAAGCCGTAACAACGGGTGCCGCACAATGTTTCATGGCCGCCAGGGCTGCGGCTATATCCATCCAGTACATAAGCCTTCCGCCCATAAGGTTACCAAAGGTATTGGTGTCGTTAGGCAATACCAGTTCCGTCATAACCACCAAAGAATCCGCGGGTTTTTTATCTGCCATCCTGATTATTTTTGCAAATATACCGCTTCATGAGTTCGAAAGATTTCATGAAGGACTGCCTTTAAACGAATTATTTGGTAGATAAGCATGGTTTGCTCAATTTCGGCATCTGAAAATTGCCGATGAAGTCATTTGAAAATACTGATGTTGCCTTTGCATATAAATCTACCGGGAAACTTAAAAAAGCTGCGTTTCTTTTTAAAATAATGGGTAAGCCTTTTTTTGTAAACCTCGGGCTAAAATTCACCCCCTGGGCAATAAAAATGCGCCTGCCATTTACAAATACACTTATAAAAAAAACCATCTTCCAGCAATTTGTGGGCGGTGAAACACTACAGGAAACTGCGCTGGTGGCGGAAACGCTGGGTAAATATGGGGTGGATGTGATCCTGGATTATGGCGTGGAGGGCGGTGATGAAAATGCCGCCGGATTTGAACATGCAGCAGACGAATTTATACGTGTAATTTCTTACGCAGCCACCCAACCAAATATTCCTTTTATAAG
>JBDSWG010000036.1:0-7107 GCA_039926825.1 Ferruginibacter sp. | reverse complement strand
TCAACAGGCGTTCCGTTTCAGCCGTGTCAATCTTTTCCATGGATAAAATATCCAGGGCATCCATAAGGTTTTTATAAGGCTCCAGGCTGCTGCCCGGTTTCACCTGCAAATGACAATCTTTATCGCGGAAATTAAAAGAGGTTTTCGGCATCATAGCCATTCCCTGCCGGAACAGGCGTTCATTTATAACAAATGATTCTTTTCTTTTATTGGCTTCGTAGAGATAGTAATCCGCTTTTACAAATTCGCCTGTTTTTATATAGAGTTTTCCCAGCCGTTCGTAAGGAAGGTAGTGTACACTATTCTGTGCAATGGCCTGCAGGTAGTAGGATTCAGCGGCCAGGAAGTTGCCCTCATGTTCCAGCACTATTCCGGCATTCAGTTTTACATAACCGAGATTGGGTTGCAATGCAATGGCTTTGTCAATGGCTTCCCGGGCATTTTTAAAACTATCAGAAGCCAGGCTCAACCTAATCATATTACTCCAGGGAATTGCCCAGGTGGGTGCCAGTATGGTGGCCATATTATAATGATAAGCTGCAGAATCTGCTTTCTTTTCAATAAAATAAAGATTGGCAATCTCGTTGTGAATATACGGTGCATAAGGGCTTAGCGCCAGGGCTTCATGCTGGTGCTTAAAAGCGGACCGGAACAACGTATCCATTTGAAGGCTGGTCTCCATTTTAAGCCTGTCATTTAAACCTGAGAGGTATGCCTGTTGCACTTCGAGTATAGATGCCAGGTAGTGTCCAGGATTTACAAGCCGCCGGGCAAGAATAACTTCGTTTAAAAAGTTTTCATAGATTCTTTTACCGGAGTTAAAATATTGACGCTTTTCTATTTCTGCAATGTCGCCTTGCAGGTAAGCATTTATCATTTCCTGACCTTTACCCTGCACCGTCTCTACAAATTTTTCATTAAAGCGGGTAATTAATATTTTATTTTTTTGTAGTTGACCTGCCAGCAAGTTTAGCATGGCCAGTTGGGCTGGCGTTTCAATTCTGTACCTTGTATCGTCATTAATCCACTTGTCATCTGTTTCCGGCAAATTTTGCTGGTAATAAATATAAACCTGCACCAGTGCTGCTGGTATTTCATCAGCATTTACATTAATGTACTTGCTGAAATCTAATGACCGTTCAAAAAAATCGTCCCTTGCACATTCAAAAAAATAATCAATAGGTTGCAGGCCCACTGATTTTAATGATTGTAGGCCGGCAGGTAATGATGTTGATTTTTCATTGCCGGCTTTCAGCGATCGCAGTGTAGCAGAATCTATACCTGCCATGGGAAGAAGTTTATTTCCACTGATGACAGGGTGCTGGCTAAAACCCTGGCTACGTAAAAATTTATCTGCGAAGAAAGAAGCTTGCAGAAAATTATCCAGTTCCTGTAAGCGCACAACATTATCTTTTATGCTATCTGCCTGGCCATTTAAGCCATTCAATAAATAATAAGAAAATGCCCCCCTGCCGCCGCCCCAGGCCGGGCCTTCAGCCGCTTCTTCATCTTCACCACAGGCTGCAATACGCACCTGGAAATTTTGTACTGCCCGTAAATTTTGTGCAGTAAGTTGTTTGCCTTTATAGTTATCGCCCGCAAGCTTACCGGTATGGCAGGCATCGGTAATCATTACCACGATCGCTTTATTTTTTATGGTGAGGGCATTGGCACAGGCATTTAAGTCTTCTATGCTCACGGCGTTATTTACATAATTATTTGCCGGGGAGTTATAGCAGAGCAGGTATCCTTGCGAAATGCGTTCCGAGTCAATCTCTACATCACCATGCCCGGAAAAATAGAGATAGACCACATCGCCTTCTTTCGCGTTTTCTTTCAACCAATCCATGGCGCTATATACAGCAGCAATGGTTGCATTTTCATTAGTCAGTAATTTAATATTGTAACCTGGCAAGCTTCCACCTGCTTTTGATTGCAGCCATCCTGCAAAAACACCGGCATCTTTATCTGCATAGGTAAGGGCTGGTATGGCAGGTTGCTGGTATTGAGAAATACCCACCACCAGGGCCATACCTGGGCGGGCATCCAGGGCTTGTACCTGGGCATGCGTACCAGCGGCAAAAGAAAAGCTGCACAGCAACAATATTAAAAACTTTTTGGTACCAGCCATGCCAAATCGTTGTTTTAAAATATAAGTTTTTATTGAGAATGAATAATATGAAAGAAGATAAGTGCTGTCCTTCATAGCATCTATAGGCGTTTCAAACATAAGAAAAATTGGAAAATTTTTTCTATATATAATTCCTATAGAATTTTCTGCATTATTCAGGATATTAATTTAAGCACCGGCAAAGCCTCAGGCAGGTAATTGAATTGTAAATGTAGTGCCTTCATTTCCTGCCTGCGCTGCCGCTTCGGCAGACAGGGTCTCCACGGTCAGCTCCCCACCATGCGCTTTGACTATATCATAACTCAAACTCAATCCCAACCCTGTACCTTGTCCGGTGGGTTTGGTGGTAAAGAAGGGTTGAAATATTTTATCAAGTACTTTTTGCGGGATACCGTTGCCGTTATCTGTTACTTTTATTGTGACCTCACCCCCAGCCCCTCTCCCAAGGAGAGGGGAGAGGCTGGTGCTGACAGTAACAGTTGGTTCGTATCCGGGAATGTTTAATTTCTTTTTTTCATCAACAGCATAAAACGCATTGTTAATCAAATTCAAAACAACTCTTCCAATATCCTGAGGAACGATATTGATGGTGCCGATTGAATTATCAAAATCAGTTTTAAATGATGCATTAAAAGTTTTGTCTTTTGCTCTTAAACCATGATAACTTAATCGTAAATACTCATCACACAATGCATTGATATCGATTGGTTCTTTTTTGCCTGTACTGCTTTGAGAATGTTGCAGCATGCCTTTCACAATCGCATCGGCACGCTTGCCGTGATGATTTATTTTTTCAAGATTCTGTTTAATATCAGCAGCAATAGATAAAATTTCCTCTCTATCACTTTTTAAAATGGCATCTTCCATCTCATCTATAAGCTCAGCACTAACCTCACTAAAATTATTTACAAAGTTCAATGGGTTTTGAATTTCATGTGCAATACCGGCGGTGAGTTCTCCAAGTGAAGCCATTTTTTCTGATTGAATGAGTTGGGATTGGGTAGATTTAAGATTGGCAAGTGTGTTTTCTAATTCTGCATTTGCCTTTTGCTTCTGACGGTTGTTGCGATATAATAACAGGCCAATGAGTATGAATACTGCAAACCCAACCATGAATGCATAGATTCTGGCCTGGTTTTGTGTTTTGATATTTTCCTTTTCCTGTTCCTGTAAACGTTGCTGCTCCTCCAGGTTGATATTTTGAAATTGATTATTCTTTTCATTATTGAATAAACTGTCATTAATAGCAAATGCAAGTTTCTGATATTTAAATGCACTGTCGGTTTTGCCCCTGACTTCATAAATGGAAGAAAGTAGTTTATACGCATTTACCGTTTCAAAAGAGTAGCCGGAGGATTTAGAGACTTCCAATCCTTTGCTGGCATAATAAAAACTAGAATCTAAATTACCAGTCTTAAAAAACAGACTTGCCAATGATATACTGGCTTCGGATAGAAAAGAAAAAACCGACTGTTCTTCATTTGTTTTTATTGAGTTAAGTAAATATTTTTTTGCCTCATCATTTTGCCCTTGTTTTATCTTTATATATCCAATCCTGGCTAAAATCAAACCTCTGTACTTTTTAAATCCGGATGAATCAGAATAGTCCAGTGCTTTTCTTTCATAAATCAGTGCAGAATCTAATTTATTCACCCTATAATAAACATTACCTATGTTCATATGAAGTAAGGATAAAAGGGCCAGGTCTTTTACCTTAATTGCAATATTTAAGGATTGAATATAGTAGGCAAGCTGTTTTTCTGCATTCCTTGTCCAGCCATACAAATGACCCAGGTCATGTAAGGTAGATGCAACCACAATAAGCCTGGCAGATGGTATATTATTGTCTCTGGTAAAGTAGTCTAATGACCAAATGTTCTTTTCGCTGCTTTTGTCTTCTGCAATTTTCAAAGCAGCTAATAGGGAACTTAAGGCTTTTGTATAATTGGTCATTAAGGAACTAACATATCCTATTTGGCTCAAAGCATCTGCTTCCCATAACTTCAGTTTCAATTTCTTTGCCAACAACAATTCGCTTTCCAGGTAATAGAGTGAGCTATCTGTATTTACTTCAAAATAATAAAGTCCTAATCGTTTGGCCAGGTACATGCGGGTACTGTCATTTACTTCATTATTGAATGCTGTACGCATGCTGCTGATTTCTTCCTGCTTTGGGTTATCCCAATAAGGGTTATTCTGCGCATTCAATAAGGAAGGGAAAAGAACCAGGAAAAAGATTTTTGGTAATTGCTTCATTAAACTGTTTTAGGTTATTGGTAGCTGTAGAATAAAAGTCGATCCTTCACCTTCTTTTCCTGCCTGCGCTGCCGCTTCTGCAGACAGGGTCTCCACTTTTACTTCTCCGCCATGTGCTTTAATAATATCGTAACTCAAGCTCAAACCTAAACCTGTTCCCTGTCCGGTTGGTTTGGTGGTAAAGAAGGGTTGGAATATTTTTTCTAATACTTTTGGAGGAATGCCGTTGCCGTTATCTATTACTTTTATCTCGACCCCCCTCTGTCCTCCCGAAGGAGGGATGACGAGCCTTGTACTAACGGTAACAGTTGGCTCATACCCAGGGATATTTTGCTTATGTTTTTCCGCCACGGCATAAAAAGCATTATTGATCAAATTCAAAATTACCCTTCCAATATCCTGCGCAACGATATTGATGTTGCCGATTGAATTATCAAAATCAGTTTTAAATGATGCATTAAAAGTTTTGTCTTTTGCCCTTAAACCATGATAACTTAATCGTAGATACTCATCACACAATGCATTGATATCGATTGGTTCTTTTTTGCCTGTACTGCTTTGAGAATGTTGCAACATGCCTTTCACAATCGCATCGGCACGCTTGCCATGATTATTTATTTTTTCTAAATTTTGAATTATATCATTCATGATTGCTTTTACATCTTCCAGGTTTCCCTTATCCATTTCTTCCCTCATTTCACCCAGCAATTCTTTGCTTACTTCAGAAAAATTATTTACAAAGTTCAAGGGATTTTGAATTTCATGTGCAATGCCGGCGGTAAGCTCCCCGAGGCTTGCCATTTTTTCTGACTGTATCAATTGTTTTTGTGTTGCCTGCAATTCCACCAGGGCGGCTTCAGCACTTTGTTTTGCATTGGTTATTTGTACCAGATCTTTTTCCGCCTGTATGGCATGTGCTTCAACAATTTTAAGATCATTGAAGCGGGTGTAAGTAAGATTGAAGACTGCCGCAAAGCGTTCGAGAAGTTGTGTGGTTGCTGCTGGTTGTTCTTCCGGCGAAGCCATACCAATTAATCCCTGGCCAAAATAAGCGATGGTTTGTACCCGGCGTTTTTGTGTGAGGCCACCCTGAAAAGGGATCTGCATTTCATCAGAGAGGTAGTGGAAATAATCCAGCAGTTCTTTACCCTTCATATCAATACTGGTAGAAGTTTTCTTTTGCTTCCAGCCCTCATACATTTTATTTACAGAGATATTCTTATCTGTTTGTAAAGTAAAATGATTGTCAATTTTAGTTCCATCTTCATTGGTTGCCCAGGCTTCTATGCTGTGGGTTTCCTCTTTAATAATTCCTATAAAAAGGCGATTGGGTTCAATGCCAAGATTTATCAGTTGTTCAAAAATGACGATAGACGTATCTGCCAGTTCATCCGATGTCTGCATGGCCAATGTTCTGCTTCGTACTCTTTCTAACCCTGCTTCTATCTGTGCTTCTTTGGCTTGTGCTTCTGCTTTCTGCAGATCAAGAAAACGGGTATAGGTTTGCTCAAATACTGCAGCAAATCTTTTTATCACAGCAATAATTTCGTCAGATACATTTTTATCGGTAGAAAAAGACAACCATCCTTTTGAAAAGAAACTGAAATTGACAATCCAGATGTCATTAGGGAAATTTACTTTCGTTTCCAAAAAGCTATTGCGCAGTTCATTGTAATTTTTCAACTCCTGTCCTTCAAACTCCAATGTCAATGATTTGCGTTTTGCTTTCCATGCAGTAATAGCTTTAGCCATTACATACTGCTCATCCATGGGCACATTAAGCGTATGTAGCACATGGCTACCATGAATAGTTGTAGATAATTCAACAAAACCTGTTTTCTCATTAACGATTCCAATAGAATTTTGTATAGCCGTTACACCCAATTCTTTCACTTGTTGAAATAGCAAAGAGGATAATTCGGGCAGTTCGTAGCTTTTTTGCATGGCCATACTTCTGCTACGCACTCTTTCTAATGATACTTCTATTTGCGCTTCTCTTGCCTGTGCTTCTGCTTTTTGAAGATCGAGAAAACGGGTATAAGTTTGCTGGAATACTTTACCAAACCGCAGGAGGGTATTATTCTCTTCATTTGTATAAGGAATACCCTTAAAATTTTCAATATATAAACCAACATTATCTATTAAAACTGTGGATATGGCAAGCGCATCGCAGTTAAAATAGTAATCCTTTACTTCTTTGGGTAACTCCGGAATAATTTTAAAAAGGTCGTGGTAAAATTTATTTTTTTCCTGGAAGTTTAACTGATTGGCAAAAAAACCCAATCCATTTTCTTTAGCATTTATAAAACTGTTCCAATGCGGAGAATCAAAATAGGCAAATGTAATTTCATTCTGAATTTTATTACGGTCAGCAAGCCAGATATGCATATCATCCCTTTGCTTATAATCTAAAATAAATCCCGTATGCTCTACATTAATATTTAAGTGAATGAACTGATCATATACTACCTGTATTACTTCTTTAAGTTCTTCGCTTTTTTGCATGGCCATAGTTCTGCTTCTTACCCTTTCTAACGTAGCTTCTATTTGAGATTCTCTTGCCTGTGCTTCTGCTTTTTGCAGATCAAGGAATCGGGTATAGGTACGTTCAAATTCAACAGCAAAGCGGCCGAGAATCTTTTTTTCATCTTCTTTTATATCTTTTTCAACCATCACACCAAAGCACCCATATTTCATGAAGGCTTCTATATAATATAGTC
>JBDSWG010000035.1:0-3106 GCA_039926825.1 Ferruginibacter sp. | reverse complement strand
CATTACCGGCTGAAGCACAAGAAACGCCTGCTCCCCTGCCCCAGTTTGAAAACGTAACGCCCGCAGGCGGCGTAGTCCACGTTGCTGTTGGCGTAGCTGGACAAGTTATAGTTGCGCCACCTCCAGCAGCCACTATTGTCTGACTCTTCACTCCCCCACCCGATATCAGCATGAGGAATACAAGTGAAATTATAAAAATGATTGCCCTTCCCTTACATAGTATGTACAGTTTCTTCATACGTAGATCGTAAAAATGAAAAATGTCAGAACCGGTTTTGCTGGCGGGAGGTATTTAATCAGGATATTACCGATATTAGTGTAAGACGAAGTTGCAAATATAATGTGCCTGAAGTTCATATGATGTAGTACAGAGTACATTTAACCTAAGTTTTACGCCGGTTGCAGGGTCCAACCTGGAAAACATCTAAACAAAAAAGGCATTGCCGCTAAGCAATACCTTTCTAATTTTATTTGAACTTATCCGTAAATATGTAATTGAACAAATTAAGGAACTATCAGTTTCAATGTTTTAATGTCAATCCCCGCACTATAAAAGCTTAGTTGATAACTACCGGAAGACAGTGTAGGTGGCAATACAAAACTTTTCATCTCGTCTTTACCGGACACTGTTGTTTCTGTATTGTAAACCATTATGCCCGCAATATTATAGAGTGACACCTGGTAAATTCCGGCCGGCATCTTTGCAAATGTTACGTGCGCTACCCTGTTCTCTACCGGGTTTGGATAAATACTTATATCATTTGAATGCCGGATGCCCGCTATTTTGAAAACATTGCTGTAGACAATAAGGCCGTTCTGGCCTGTGCCTTTAATACGATAATAGGCATCAAGCGGTTGCCTGTTGGCATCCACAAATTCATAGGCTGGTTGGTTGGCATGCAATGCAGGTAAGGTGGCTAAAGATGTAAAGCTTGATCCATTACTACTTCTCTCTACTTCATAGCGGGTTAAGGGTGCTTCATTAAGTGTCGACCAGGAAACTAACACGCTTTGATTTTGCTGACGGGCAGTGGTTAAAGTAATATTCGGGTCAGCTATGGGCACAGGTGCAGAACTGCTAAAGACAATCATAAACCTGTCAGCCGCAGCTGAACCTGCATTTGCATCCACTACAAAGTCAATAATATTATTGCCGGATAAATTGAGTTCAGTAGAAAGATGCAAATAATTATCTACAAGGAAACCCCTTCTCCCGGGGGCGTCCAGATTTACCGTGGGAACTTCCCATTGATAAGCTGAGGCTGCCAGGCGGGTGATATTTAAAAATAGTGTATCCCTTCCTGTTATGGACTGCCGCCTTTCAACCGAAAGCAATTTTTCTTCCCTTTTGAAACTTACATTCTCCCCGGAATTGGTCAGTTTGATGGCATCATCAAAGTCGATATTGTTGCTATAGGCATCATCAAAGAAGGCCATGTTTCCATCTGCTAATTTGCGATTTCCAGGAGAGCTGTTCAGGAATAAGTTAGCACGCAAAGTATGTGGCTGGCTCTCTACAAAAGTAACCGTGCGGCTGCTTATAATTTTATCAGATTCTTTAAAAGTAACAACACCACCTGCATTGGTACGTACAAAAAATGCCTGGCCGCTTTCAAGGGTTTTAATGGTGCTGCCATAGGAACCAGATCCACCCGGCACCAGGTCATAATAGCCTAAAGCGTTATATGCCAGCGTTTGATACGCACCTACGCCATAAAACCCCGTGAGTAAAGGATCCCAATAATACAGACCGCTTTGAGCCAGGTTCGTCTTAGTTACATTAAATATATCTACTGCTGAAGGATAAGGATTTCCAACCATTGCAAAGCCAGCATTAGGCAAGGTTCGCACCTGGTCATTACGCTGTAACTGGCCGCTGGTGCGTAGTGTGGTTGTCGAATTTGCAGCGCTTGGAGGCGTAACCTGCCTGTCACCTCTTACAAAGACAAGGTAACTGGTAGAGCCCGTGAGCGGCACATCCACATTCGCAATGCCCTTCCAGATATTGGTCGTAATATCTAATGCTTTTACACTGGGACCTCCTATAGAAAATGCATCGAAACCTTTGGAAGGAGATGACCAATCGGATATACTATCTGTTACAAAAGTGCCATAACCAGGAATATTGGTTTTATTTTCCATCCAGGCAGTTTTAACCGATTGGGCACTGCTCGTGGGGACGGATAATAGTTGCCATTTGCGAGGCGTTTTAATGTAGCGCTCCACCACGAGTTTACCGGAATTGTATAAAATATTTGCTGAAGTTGGAACAACATCTACCATGGCTGTGCCAGTGGCAAGCGACTTCATAGTAATATCTCCTGTATTGAAAGTCAGTTTTGAGTTGGCTCCGAATTTCAACACACCGTACACGGGAATATTTGCATTGAGCATAATATTCACTGGGGAGCTATTTGCAATGGTCAGATCCTGCGTAATAATTGTACCTGAGCCACTTATTATTTGGTTTGTGTTACCGGATATTTTTATAAGCCCTGTATCATTGTATCTGGCATTCAGTGTACCATTAACCGTTAGGTCTCCAAGAATTTCAAATCCTGTTCCTGGGCCGTAAGAAGAAGTTGTAGTGCCATTGTAACTTGCATTGGTAAGTGTAGAGCCTAAGCCAACGGTTAATGAACCATTTATCAGCATCGGAGTAAGGGCAATGTTGCTATTATAAACAGCTACCGTACCTGTACCTGTAGTACCCACATACATACTACCCTTTACTGTAGCAGGTGATGCTCCAGTTAATGCAGCCCTGAAGTCATTGAAACTATAACTACCATTTGTGGATTCAAAATATAGATTAGGGTAAAACATGTTTGTTGTCGCAGTATTCACATATGTATTATCACCATTATACCTGTAAATCCAGGTAGCAGTGGAAGGAATGGCTACCATGCCTCCTTCATAATTGTCCCTATAAACTGTAGCGGAAGAACCATTGCTCTTTATCACAGTACCAATAGAAGATATCACCCATGTAGCACCACTTGGTAATGAAACACCGTTACCCGAACTACCCCTGTCATAAAGAGTTCCATTAACAATAAAGTCCGCACCTGCATTAGAATTTAAAATAGTAAGTTTTGCAGTATTA